>DMHA01000352.1 GCA_003449615.1 Flavobacterium sp. | reverse complement strand
ACTAATAATTTAGAATTTAATGTAAAAATTGTTCTTGGTGCATTCGGAAAAAGGTCTAATCTTGATCTAAAATTGAATCGTGATTTCATCCAAAAAAAAGCCCCTTGGCTGGCTGTAAAAGCTCATTATTCGGGAGATTTTCCTGGTGATTTGGTTGGTTTACACAATTTCAAAGGTGGTTATTGTGGCGTTTCAAAAGTAGAAAATGACAAAATTAATATTTGTTATTTAGTTGATTATGAAACCTTCAAGCAACACAAAAACATTGAAGAATTTCAATCAAAAGTGATGTATAAAAATCCAAATTTGAAAACTATTTTTGAAAACTCCGTCCTGATTTTTGATAAACCTTTGACCATAAGCCAAATCTCTTTTGAGAAAAAAGAAGCAGTCGAAAATCATATTTTGATGATTGGAGACACTGCAGGATTAATTCATCCTTTGTGTGGCAACGGAATGGCTATGGCAATTCACAGTGCTAAAATTGCATCCGAATTGATTCTATCCTTTTTTGAAAATAAAATCAATTCTAGAAAAGAACTAGAAGAAAAATACACGCATGAATGGAATCTCAATTTCAAAAACAGATTGTCAACAGGTCGATTTTTGTCTAAAATATTGCAAAAGGAAAAATTAACTACTTTTTTCATGCAATTAATAGCTATATTTCCATTTCTATTGCCTTTGATTATCAAGAAAACGCACGGCAAGCCTATACAATTGCAATAACAAAGACAAAAATCAATTTCAATTAGATGCCAATTAATACCAAATATAGGTCAGACGAACCCGAAATTATGGATGATTTTGCAATGGAAGGCGAAATCTTGCGTAATGCATTGGATAAAATTGCCAAAATCAACCAACTCTTGGGCGGAAACCAATTAACTTTGCAAGGCGTGCAGGAATTGATTGCAAAAATTCCTAATAAAACAGAAATTACCATTGTAGATGCGGGTTGTGGCAATGGAGATATGTTGCGAAACTTGGCTGATTATGGTATTAAAAATAATTTTAATTTTCGATTAATCGGAATAGATGCCAACAATTTTACCATCAATCACGCTCAGAATTTATCCAAAAAATATTCAAATATTAGTTATCGATGCGAAGACATATTTAATGAAGTTTTTGCAGAATTAAAATACGATATAGTGTTGTGCACCTTAACTTTACATCATTTCAAAGAAGATGAAATTCTGCAATTAATGACTGTTTTTAATGACAATTCAAGGATCGGAATTGTAATCAATGACTTGCAGAGAAGCACATTGGCTTATCGATTATTTCAGGCTTTGTGTTTCGTTTTTAGATTGAATGCAATGTCGAGAGAAGATGGATTAGTTTCGATATTAAGAGGGTTTAAAAAAAAGGAATTAGTCAATTTTTCAAAAAAATTAAAGTTCAATAATTATAAAATTCAATGGAAATGGGCTTTCCGATATCAATGGATTGTTGAGAAGGTTAGAGGTTAGAGGGGGTTGTATGTATTTAATAATTAAGAGATATAACCTAAATGTTATTGAAATTAATGATCCCACGGTTGAAACCGTGGGCAATGTTGAAGAATGCAACCTGTCAAAAACCATAGCCAACGGTTTCAACCGTTGGTGCTTTAAAAGTGCAATTTGTCGTACACCCGGTTAGAGGTTAGAAGTTGGAAGAAAGAAGAAGGAAGTTGGGAGTTAGAAGTGGGAAGTTAGCAGAAATCTGTCCATCATTGATTAAAATATTGTTTGAATGATAGTTTGATTTTTTTGTTATTGCCATTGCCATTGATATTGCCATTAAATTTTAATTTTATAATGAGTATGAGTGTAAAAATAAAATGTGTTTCCAAACAATTGCCTAAATATTTCAGAAAAACAGAGGAAATCATTCCGTTTCTTGATGCTTGGCTCGTGGGTCAAGACCCTCGTTTCATCCGAAAAGTGAAGAAGATTTTTGAAGGGGCAGCGGTTGATAAACGCTATTCTATTATGGATCCGATTGAAGTTTTTACAAACACTTCTTTCGAGGAAAGAAATGATATTTACGTTCGTGAAGTGATTGATTTAGGCACAAAAGTATTAGAAAAAGCATTGCATAAAGCCAATTGGAAACCCGAAGATTTAGATTATATTATCACAGTGAGTTGTACTGGAATTATGATTCCCTCATTGGATGCCTATTTAATCAATAAATTGAAATTACGTCAAGATATTGTTCGACTTCCTGTGACCGAAATGGGTTGTGCTGCTGGAATTTCGGGTATTATTTATGCCAAAAATTTCCTGAAATCCAATCCAGGAAAACGAGCCGCCGTTATCGCTGTCGAAAGTCCTACAGCCACCTTTCAATTGGATGATTTTTCGATGGCGAATATTGTCAGTGCAGCGATTTTTGGAGATGGAGCCGCTTGCGTCTTGCTTTCTTCAAATATTAATGATGAGGGTCCTGAAATATTAGATGAAGAAATGTATCATTTTTATGATGCCGAACATTTAATGGGTTTTAAGTTGACTAATTCAGGATTGCAAATGATTTTGGATATTGATGTTCCCGAAACCATTGCTTCTCATTTTCCGAAAATTATAAATCCATTTTTAGAAAAAAATAATTTGAAAACAGAAGATTTAGACCATTTGATTTTTCATCCCGGTGGAAAAAAGATTGTTCAAACAGTAGAAAGTTTGTTTTCCGATTTAGGAAAAAATATTGATGAAACAAAAGAAGTGCTGCGATTATACGGAAATATGTCCAGTGCCACAGTTTTGTATGTTTTAGAACGAATTATGGATGCCAAACCAAAGCAAGGTTCAAAAGGATTAATGTTGAGTTTTGGCCCAGGATTTTCAGCTCAAAAGGTTTTATTGCAGTTTTAAAAAGACAGACACAAATTTCACAGATTTACATAAATTAATTAGTGAAATTCTGAGTGCGAAAATTAGTGTAAATTAGTGCAATTGCTTCTCCAGTTCTCTTCGTTCGTGTTGTGTTAAAATTATTTATGACAAATCAAGAAATCATATCAAAATTACCGTATTCCAAACCCTTTTTGTTTGTAGATGAATTGTTGCATATAGACGAAAATGGAGTGGAAGGAACTTATACTTTTGATGAAAACCTTGATTTTTACAAAGGTCATTTCAAAGATAATCCTATCACACCCGGAGTCATTCTAACCGAAGTTATGGCGCAAATTGGATTGGTTTGTTTGGGGATTTATATACTAAATAATACATTTAACAAAAACACCGCAATAGTCTTAACATCAACGGAAATAGATTTTTTAAAACCTGTTTTTCCAAATGAAAAGGTTACTGTAATTTCGGAGAAACTCTATTTTAGATTTGGTAAGTTAAAATGCAAGGTTACAATGAAAAATGAAAAAGGGGAAACGGTTTGTAGTGGAACTATTGCTGGGATAATCCTCACCCCAACCCTCTCCAAAGGAGAGGGAGCTACCATTGAATAAAAATGATAATGTGCCAATTTAGCTTGATTTTTTGAAATTGCCATAGCAATTGCCATTTTTTTTGCTATTGCTATTGAAATTTTTATATGAACAAACGTGTCGTAATTACAGGTCTCGGCGTTATTGCTCCAAATGGGGTAGGACTTGATGCGTTTACCAATGCCATAAAAAATGGAATCTCAGGAATTAAACACGATGCCGAATTAGAACGATTGCAATTCTCTTGTCAAATAGCTGGAAAACCTGAAGTTTCTACTGAATTAGCATTGAATTATTTTACCGAATTAGAACTACGAAATTTCAATTCCTCAGGGATTTTGTATGGCGTGATTGCAGGAATTGATGCTTGGAAAGATGCCGGATTGCCAATAGAAATGAATGCTGAACCCGATTGGGATAGCGGAACTATTTTTGGTACCGGAACCTCTGGAATCGATAAATTTAGAGAAAGTATTTATAAAATAGACGAATTTCAAACCCGAAGACTAGGAAGTACGGCTGTGTCACAAACGATGAATAGTGGTGTGAGTGCTTATTTGGGTGGAAAATTAGGTTTGGGAAATCAAGTAACTACCAATTCCTCCGCTTGTACTACGGGAACCGAAAGTGTTTTGATGGCTTTAGAGCGTATCAAATCAGGACAAGCCAAACGGATTTTGGCAGGAAGCACAAGCGATTCCGGCCCCTATATTTGGGGAGGATTTGATGCCATGAAAGTATGTACTTTCAAACACAACCAAACGCCTGAACAAGGTTCAAGACCAATGTCGGCAAGCGCTTCTGGATTTGTTCCGGGAAGTGGGGCAGGAGCTCTAGTCTTGGAAGATTTAGAAACGGCTTTGGCTCGAGGCGCAAAAATTTATGGTGAAGTTTTAGGTGGAAACGTGAATTCGGGTGGGCAGCGTGGTCAAGGTACAATGACTGCACCCAATTCTGTTGCGGTGCAACAATGTATCAAAAGTGCATTGGATAATGCTAAAATTCATCCCGATGAAATTGATGCTATCAACGGGCATTTGACGGCAACATCAAAAGACAGTTTGGAAATTCAAAATTGGAGTGAAGCTTTGAATAGGAGAGGAGTGGACTTTCCTTATATCAACTCCCTAAAATCGATGGTTGGCCACTGCTTATCGGGTGCGGGAAGTATAGAAAGTGTGGCTTCGGTATTGCAATTGCACCACGGATTTATTTTTCCAAATACCAATTGCGAAGATTTGCATCCCGACATTACAAAACAAATTGATGCTTCAAGAATTCCACAACAATTAATTGAAAAAGAATTGACTATCATTGCAAAAGCTAGTTTTGGTTTTGGGGACGTAAATGGCTGCGTAATTTTTAAAAAATACAAATAAAAAAATGGACAAAAAAGAAACTATCGAAAAGTTGAAGATTATAATTAAACCTTACATCAAAAATCAAGAAGCTTTTGAGAATCTCTCGGAAAGCACCGATTTTATTACTGATTTGCAAATTAATTCTGCGAATTTGGTAGATATTATTTTAGATATTGAAGAGGAATTTAATATTATTATCGACAATCAATCTATGGAACGGATGCTCGATATCAAATCGGCAATGGAAATTATTGAAACCAAATTATCCGAAAAATGATTGGAAATGACATTATAGATTTGGCTTTAGCCCAAAAAGAAAGCCATTGGAAACGGAGAGGATTTTTGGATAAAATCTTTACCCAAAACGAACAATTCTTGATTTTGAATGCCAAAAATCCTGCAATTATGGTTTGGAATTTATGGAGTAGGAAGGAGGCAGTCTATAAAATCTATAATCGGCAAACGGATATTCGGGGGTATTTCCCCTTACAATTGGAATGTTCAGATATGGCTATTATTGATGGATTTACTTTTGGAAAAGTTGTAATAAAAAATCAAATTTATTTTACAAAAACAGAAATAAATTCAGACTTTATCCACACAATAGCCGTAGAAAATGTTCAATATTTTGATGCCATTAAAACATTGGAAAATAGACAAAATATTCAAAAAATGAATAGGATTCCAGACTATATTGAAGCGGCAAATTTATCAATAAAACCAGTATCTATAAGCCATCACGGCAGATTTGAAAGGATAATTTCGTTTTAATTCAATCCCAATCTCGATTTTAATTTCAAAAATAGTAAAGCAATTTTATAAGCATCTTCGGTAAAAGAGTTTCTATCAATTAAAGGGACTCTATAAATTGTACATAATTCATCCAATGAAAATTCTTTATTGTTGATGTCCAATAATTTGCGATGCATCACGTCGATATCCAAAGCTTCATTTTTCAATCTTCCACAGCCCATTCTTTCTAAGGCAACATTGATTATTTCAACATCAAAATCAATGCGATGACCGACCAAAACAGAATTTCCAATAAAGTCAACAAAAGCCTGAATCGCTTCGGGTTCACCCATTTTTTTCATTTTAGTTTCAAGGGTAAATTCGTTGGTAATACCTTTCTGTTGAAAAAAATTGTATTGGCCAATGAAAGTTTCAAAACTATCACTAATAATAATACTGTTGTTGATTATGGAAAAACAACCTATGGATAAAATAACATCTTTTTCGAGACTCAAACCAGAAGTTTCAGTTGATAAAGCAACAAAACGATTTGATTTTTTTTGAAATTTAGAAAGGTATATTTTCCAAAATTCAGGATATTCTTTATTGATATTTTTAATCCAGTCTAACATTTTTATGAAAATTGGGTAAGTTGAAATTTACTTTTTATTAAATCTTCTAAATCATCCATGGGTTCAAATGCGTTTTTTAAAATTTCTTTTTCAGCTTTTGATAATTCCTGAATATTGATATATTGTCCTGAACTGTCATTTTTTAAACCTTCTAAAGTTCTAAATCTTGATAAGGTTATAAAGGCTTCGGCGCAATTAATATAGATTTCTGAATTTCTGGAATCTTCAATTGCCAATTGTTTGAATATCAGATAAGTATTATTTATTCCACGCAAATTATAACTCAAACTAAATAATCTAGCCCCATCAATTAGAGGCATCAAAGCAAGGTTTTTAATGTCAAATTTATCTTTGTTCGGGCCTTTTTCTTCAATATTAAATTTCTTGAAAAAAGTTAACGGAGCATTTTTTCTTAATGCCTCATTGCCAAGAAAATCAAATAATGATGTATTGTTATTTAAGTTATTAAAAATTACATTTTCTAAAGCTTCTTCAATTTTTTTCTCTCCAATTACCATTTCAAAGTCAAAGAAAATACTGCTCAATTCATTACTGTTTTCACCTGGGGTATTCATCCAACTGTTGTATTGATTTGTCCAATCAGTCAAGGACTTACACCACAACATATTACTTCCCATGTGTCCAAAAGGACAATGCTCATATCCCACTTTCTCCAGAATTGTAGTAGTTCTTTTTCCTAATTTCAAGAAATAATCTTTGACATCACGATATTTTTCAGTAGTCACATCTTCAAAAACAAGCATACTATCCTGATCGGTCATTAATAATTGTTCTTTTCGACCCTGACTACCAATACTCAACCAAGCAAATCGAGCAGGAGGAGAGCCCAAATCCAAAATAGATAATTCAACGGAACGCTTAATAAGAGCTAAATTTATTTCGCTGGCAAAATTATTTATATGTGAAAGCGGAATGTTTTTAGAAATTGATTTTTGAATAAGTTCCGTCAGTCGTTGCCTAATGGCTTTTAAATCTTCGGCCGTTTGAGAGCGTTTGATTTCTTTTATTAAAACACCAGGATTACTAGATTGAGCAACTATTAAATCGTGTTCAGAAATCACACCCTTAACTTTAGATTTATCAGTTCCATCCTGGGTAACACACAAATGGGTCACATTATATTTTAACATTAATAATTGTGCCTCTGCTAATGAAACGTTCTCTATAACGGTAACTATCGGGGCTGACATTATTTTATCTAAGGTTGTCGTAATTGGAAAACGGCCGGTAGCAATCTTAGAACACATATCCGTGTTCGTAACAATCCCAATAGGGAAGTTGTTTTCGCAAACAAGAATACTCGTTGAAAGAGAATTCGTCATTAGTTGGGCCGCATCTTGTACCAAAGTTGATGTAGTGGCTGTTATTGGTGAATTATTATAGTTTAATGATTGAAAATATTGCATTTCCGACTGTTGATTAGAGAAATAAACATTATCAGAAACTAGTTTTCCACTTAAATTTTCTTTATCATTGGGATTGCTTGTGTTGGTAGCAAAACTGTGCAAAAGAAAATCCAAAACCTCCGAATTATTGGCTACAAAAGGTCGGAAAACAGCTATTGGAATAGCATAAATAATACTTTCTTCACGAGCTTTTGCTGTCATCATATAATTATTTTTGGCAAAAAACGGACGTAAACCAAAAATATCCCCTTCATAGCATTTATTCAAAAGCGTTTCCTCTGCATCAGCAATCACAGAAAGACTCATAACTCCTGAAGCTACAACATAAAAACTATCGTGCAAAGCATCATTAATTTGGAACAAAACTTTGTGTTTTTCAAGATTAATTACCCGAATACTAGTTGCAATCTCAGTTAGTTCTTGAAAAGTTAAATGTTCAAATGGTGGATATTTCTTTAGAAAATCGGCAATGTGTACAGCAATTGTGTTCATATTTTTTTGAATTGTCGATTGTAAAAATAATGAATTATTAAGTTAAAAAAAGTGTATTTATCGAGTAAAACGATTAATTTATAAATCTCCTAATTTTTTCTTAAATTTATTCGAAAATTTGATAAATTCAATACTTAAATTTTAATTTTAACAACTAAACTAAATAGGTAAATTATGATTTTAAAAAAGAAAATTCAGCTTGTAGTTGTTTTATTTATAACAACATTCGTTAATGCTCAAAACAAGCCCGCAAGTCCAGCAGCAGAGGCGACGGGTAAAATTAATGGAGCTACAATTAGTATCAATTATAGTAGTCCATCGGTAAAAGGTAGAGTAATTTGGGGGCAATTGGTGCCCTTTAATAAAATCTGGAGAGCGGGTGCCAATGCAGCAACGGTTATAGAAACCGACAAAGATTTGACCATTGAAGGTTCAAAATTGCCAGTAGGAAAGTATTCTTTTTTTGTCATCCCAAACGAAAATGAATGTGTACTTATTTTTAACAAAGTTTTTAAAATGTCCGGAACTAGTAAATATGATGAAAAAGAAGATCAATTACGTGTAACTGTTAAACCACAATTGGCGGATTCAAGTGCTGAAAGTTTGATTTACAGTATCGAGAAAAATTCAATCGTTTTGAGTTGGGAAAAATGGAAAATTCCGTTTTCTGTAAAATGATTTTTTAGTTGCTAAGATGAAAGCATTACCGGTTTCAGTGGTAATGCTTTTTTTTTTATTAACAAATGGAAGTTGTAAATGGAATGAGAGTAGGCTTTGTAAGTTTGATAAGGATTACTATAAATGATTGGTTTAGAAGTCGGTTTTAGATATTCTATTTTACATAATATAAATTATAGTGCAATATTTATGTTGAAATATATTGAAAAAGTTAGAATTTTAAAGATAAAAACAAGCTTAATAAATAAATCGAGTTATTTACATAAAAAA
>DMHA01000093.1 GCA_003449615.1 Flavobacterium sp. | reverse complement strand
CTAAACGCCTATACCTATAATTTGAATACAGCAGTGCCGTTTAATATTTATTGAAATGGAATTGATTTGTAATAATATTCGACCACAGTTGGTGTCGAATATTGTTTTTTTTATGGAAATGCTTTGGAGCTTTTCTTTGCTAATCTCTTCAGAATAGAATAAATTCGCCATTCTTAAAAAGGAGTTTTAAAAATGAGTATAAAGGAAAAATTTAAAGTAATAATTAGCGATTTAGACGGGACATTACTCAACAGCGAACACCAAATTTCCGAGTTTACTAAGACTGTTTTTCAACGACTTCACTCCGAAAATTATCTTATAATTGTGGCTACGGGTCGCCATCATCTTGATGCCATGCCGCTATTGGAAGATTTGGGTTGTCCTTTCTATTTGGTAACTTCAAATGGAGCGCGGATTCATTCGCCGTCAAAAGAACTTATTTATTCGTTTGACATAAAAAGCGATGCTATAAAATCGATTTTGGATTTAGATATAGATCCTGAGTTTACCACTGTTTTGTTCAAAGAAAAAGTTTGGCAAACCAACAGGGAAAATAAAAAGTTGAACAGTTTTCAAACGGTTATGAATTACCCGTTCGAGATTGTTGATTTTAAAACGGTTGAAGATTTAAGCGCCATAAAATTATTCTTCACTCACAACGACCACTATAGATTGGTGGAACTCAAAGACGAAATTCTGAAATATCATTCCGATGAATTTCATTCTGCTTTCAGCCTTCCGTTTTGTTTGGAATTTATGGATAAATCGGTTGATAAAAGTGTTGCTATTGCTAAAATTTTAGGAATAGAAAATCACACTTTCGAACAATCTATAGCTTTTGGTGATGGTTTCAATGATGAAAAAATGCTTATTGCCGCTGGAAAAGCTTTGATTATGGAAAATGCGGTCGAAAGTTTTAAAAACAAACTTCCCCAATTAGAAGTGATTTCTTCCAATGAAAAAGATGGTGTTGCTAGCTATTTGTCAGCACTACTTTTGTCTTAATTAATGTCGAATGATGCTTTTTGGCTCGAAAATATTTCTAAATTTGCATTTATAAAATAACACAACTAGATGAACACAATCACTACAACGAATTTTAATTTCCCCAATCAAAAATCAGTGTATCGAGGCAAAGTAAGGGAAGTTTACAATATCAACGATGAACTTTTGGTTATGGTTGCTACCGACAGACTTTCGGCTTTTGATGTAGTTTTGCCCAAAGGAATTCCATATAAAGGTCAAATCTTAAATCAAATTGCTACCAAATTTATGGAACTGACTCAGGATATTGTTCCCAATTGGTTGATTGCAACACCAGATCCAAACGTGGCGGTGGGTCATTTATGCGAGCCGTTCAAAGTAGAAATGGTCATTCGTGGTTATCTTTCGGGTCACGCTGCACGCGAATATGCTGCAGGAAAAAGACAAATTTGTGGCGTTACAATGACCGAAGGATTAAAAGAGAATGATAAATTCATAGAACCTATCATCACACCAACTACAAAAGCCGATAATGGTTCGCACGATGAAGATATTTCACGTGAAGATATTCTATCAAAAGGAATTGTTACCGAGGAAGATTATTTGGTTTTAGAAAAATACACCCGAGCTTTATTTCAAAGAGGAACTGAAATCGCTGCTAATCGTGGATTGATTTTGGTGGATACTAAATATGAATTTGGCAAAACCAAAGAAGGTGTTATTGTGTTAATTGACGAAATTCACACTCCAGATTCTTCTCGTTATTTCTATTCCGAAGGTTATCAAGAAAGACAAAATAGGGGAGAAGAGCAAAAGCAATTGTCGAAAGAGTTTGTACGCCGTTGGTTAATCGAAAATGGTTTTCAAGGACAAGCAGGTCAACAAATTCCCAATATGACCGACGAATATATCGAAACTGTTTCCGAAAGATATATCGAATTATACGAAAATATCTTGGGAGAAAAGTTTGTAAAAGCAGATGTTACGAATATTTATGAACGAATCGAAAAGAATGTTTTGGGGTATTTGTCAAAGTAAAAAAAAACAAAAATAGTATTCTAAAGCCGCAAACCTATTTGGATTTGCGGCTTTTTATTTGGGTTTCATAACAATGAATCCAATCTTCCACAGTCATTTTTCCGGCAAGTGCTGCAATTAAATCAAAAGGAATTTGATCCAGTTTTTTGAAACGGATGCAACCTTTTCCCATATCTAATTTTTGGGCGCTATGTTTTGGATATTCAGTAGTAAACCATTCCAATAGTTCAGGAATGGCATAAATTCCCATGTGATACAAAGCGATGAAATTCTTTTGGGATGCCAGATTCATAAAAGGGAGCGGAAGTTTCGGATTACAATGATACCCATCTGGATATAAAGAATGTGGAACTACGTATCCCAACATTCCGTAACTCATTTCCTCCCTAAATCCTTTCGGGATGTTATTCAAAATACTTTCTCGAAGTTTCAAAAAGGCTTCTTTTCTTTCTTCTGGAAGTTCATTTAGATATTCTTCTATTGTTTTGGCTGTTGATTGCATCGCTTTTTATTTTAAAGTAAAGATATAAAAAATTTCG
>DMHA01000253.1 GCA_003449615.1 Flavobacterium sp. | reverse complement strand
TGGGGAAGTGGATTTCAATTAGGTTTATGTTTTTTTTTAAATGCAATTTGTCGTACACCTCTAATGCTCTTCATTGAAGCAAAAGCAAAAAATAACCCGAAAATTAATTTCATTTCGGGTTAGTCAACTTTGGTTTGAATTAGTTAATCGACATTGTCGTGTAGGAATGAATTGTTTGATCTTAGTTGTAGGTCGTCATTGCTGTCTGTCCCCACTGAAATTCTTGAATTCGTTCCTGTTGTTTGTGTTTTTGAAAGTTCAATATTATGTCTTTTATAAGCAGGCACTCTTTCTAGTTCGTCCACTTTTGAAATAATATTGTGAAATTTATAATTAAAATCTTTTAATTTTTTTCTTCTTTCTTCTGTTCTTAATTTCATTGATTCCTGAATTGTCATATCCATTGGGGAAATATTCTCGAAAGTAGCAGTTGATTTTTCTACAATATCAATCTTTTTCATGGTAATATTCAACTCTTCAGGGATTATTTCCTCGGCTGATGCTGAAGTTGGTTTTGAGTCTAACAATGCATTTTCTACTTCGGTATATTCTTCAAGGGAATATCGTATTATTCCATTATCGGTCAATTCTGTTACTGGAACAAATTGAACAGGTTCGTTTACATTAATGTCTCTAGTTTCATTGTTTATTTCAAATATCGTTTTGATTTCTTCCTTTTTTATGGTTTCTGACTTAAAAAGTGGCAAGTCGAATGACAATTTGGCTTGTTCTTCTTTATGTAATATTTTTGCTTCAACAACTTCTATTTGATTAATTTCAGCAGTAGAAACTACAAAATCAAAGTCTAGTATGGGTGAAACTATTTCGAAAGTAACATCTAAATTTTTAACAAACTCATTCATGCCCAAAAGTTCTTCATTATTTAGAACAATTTTTAGGGATTCTTTTACATCTTCTTGTTCTTCTTCTAACAATTCAAAAACTATTCTGTCTTGGGCTTTTGCAAGGGGTGTTTCAATTTCGTGATTGAATGCAGCTATTGATTTTTTTGTCAAATCAAACTCATTTTTTTGTTCATCATCTAGCACGTGAATAATCTTTGCAGGCTCTACATTCACAATCTCTCGTTGTTGCTCGATATCGAAACCAGTGGCAATAATGGTAACCGAAATGGATTCTCCAAGAGTTTCATCTTCGCCAACGCCCATAATAATATTGGCGTTATTTCCGGCTTCGTTTTGGATAAATTCGTTGATTTCTCCAATTTCATCAATCGTAATTTCGTCGGATCCAGAAACGATGAGCAACAATACGTTTTTGGCTCCAGTGATTTTATTGTCGTTTAATAACGGTGAATCCAAAGCCGAAATAATTCCTTCTTTGGCTCTATTGGCACCAGTCGAAACTGCTGATCCCATAATGGCGGTACCACTATTTGCCAATACTGTTTTGGCATCTTTCAAATCAATATTTTGGGTATAATGATGCGTTATTACTTCGGCTATACCTCTTGAGGCTGTTGCCAAAACTTCATCGGCTTTAGAAAATCCAGCTTTAAAACCCAAATTTCCATACACTTCTCTCAATTTATTGTTGTTGATTACAATCAACGAATCAACATGTTTGCGCAATTTATTGATACCTATTTGTGCTTGTTCAAAGCGAACTTTTCCCTCGAATATGAAAGGCAATGTTACGATTCCCACCGTTAGGATGTCTCTTTCTTTAGCCAATTGAGCAATTACTGGCGCTGCACCTGTTCCTGTTCCTCCACCCATTCCTGCGGTGATAAAAACCATTTTGGTGTTGGTATCAAGCATTTTTTCGATTTCAGCAATGCTTTCAATGGCTGATTGATGTCCAATGTCTGGATTTGCACCAGCACCAAGTCCTTCGGTTAGATTAACACCCAACTGAATTTTGTTTGGCACCGCACTGTTTTCCAAAGCTTGGGAATCGGTATTGCAAACGATAAAGTCAACGCCTCTAATGCCTTGCTTGAACATGTGGTTGATGGCATTGCTTCCGCCTCCGCCTACACCTATAACTTTTATTATATTTGATTGGTTTTTTGGTAAATCAAACGAAATACTGCCAAAATCTGAGTTGCTCATCATTAATGGTTTTATTTTATTACTATTATATTTTTATTCTGCATTATCTAAAAATTCTTTGATTTTTCCTAAATAACCACTTAGGTCAAAAAAGTTTCTTTTGCTTGAAGTAGTTACTGCTGGAGGTCCTGTTTTTTGACTATCGTTATTAATTAACTCCTCATCTTTTGTTTCAAATATTGGTGGTCTAACTATTTTCGGTTCAAATATTTTTTCTAATCTAACGGCACTTTGAGTTTTGTTTTCAATGCTATTCATCACTAATCCAACCACAGTTGCATACAGCGGACAGGATATTTCTTCGTCTGAATTTCCAGCCAAATGCTCGTTTGGATAACCAATTCTTGTATCCATCCCAGTGATGTATTCCACTAATTGTTTGATGTGTTGCAATTGGGCACCACCACCAGTCAAAACTATTCCTGCAATTAATTTTTTTCGTGGATCTTCGTGGCCATAATCTTTTATTTCCGAGAAAACATGTTCGATAATTTCTACAACACGGGCGTGAATTATTTTGGACAAATTCTTTAGCGAAATCTCTTTAGGCTCTCTTCCTCTTAAACCTGGAATTGAAACAATTTCATTGTCTTTATTTTCTCCTGGCCAAGCGGATCCAAATTTCACTTTCAATAATTCGGCTTGTTTTTCTATTATTGAACAACCTTCTTTGATGTCATCGGTAATTACATTTCCACCAAAAGGGATTACGGCTGTATGGCGAATAATTCCGTCTTTGAAAACAGCCAAATCTGTTGTTCCTCCTCCAATATCAATTAAGGCAACACCTGCCTCTTTTTCTTCTTGACTTAAAACTGCATTTGCCGAAGCCAATGGTTCTAAGGTTAGACCAGAGAGTTCAATGTTGGCACTTTGTACGCATCTTGCAACATTGCGAATAGAAGAAGCTTGTCCTACTACGACGTGAAAACTCGATTCTAATCGTCCTCCATACATTCCAATGGGTTCTTTGATGTCAGATTGTCCGTCAATTTTATATTCTTGAGGCAAAACGTGGATAATTTCTTCTCCGGGCAACATCGCCAATTTATTGACTTGGTCTGTCAAGAGATGAAGGTCATTTTCGTCAATTACTTCATCAGAATTTTTTCTAATGATATAATCACTGTGTTGAATACTACGAATATGTTGGCCAGCAATTCCTACAACCACATTTTTTATTTTGTATCCCGATTTGTTTTCTGCTTCTAGAACCGCTTGCTGAATGGACTGAATGGTTTGGGTAATATTATTTACCACGCCCCTAGCCACACCTAGACTTTTGGATTTTCCAACACCCAAAATTTCTAGTTTTCCGTACTCATTTTTCTTGCCTATCATCGCAACAATTTTTGTTGTGCCAATATCTAGACCTACTGCAATATTCTCTTTTTCCATTTTCTATTTTTTAGTACAAACCACTTGCTGTGCAAATCGCAAGTCGATGGTTTTGTATTTGTATAACGAACTGTCTAAAACCGCTTTTTGAAAAAAAACTTTATAATTATTGAATTTAGCGTTCATTCTTACTGTTCCGCCAAAATCTATTTGATAATTATAATTTCTGTTCAACATTTTTAAGCTTCCGTTCGGCATAATCTGAACACCAATGATGTTTTTTTTTAAAAACTCATCGTCATAAATTATGCGGAATAATTCGGCTAATTTTTCGCTGTTTTTTTTATTTATTACCCCCGAAACAAGTGGAACTCTAGCGGTATAATTTGCCGACAAAGGCATTCTATTTCCTTTATAATCAATGTAGAAAGAATAATTTCCATCAAAAATTCTGGCCACTGGAGTTTTTTGTTTCACTACTGCTTTCATTACTCCATCAACGCTGACAAACACGTCAGATTTTTCTATCATTTCGTGCGAATTCAGCCTTTTTTCCAATCTGTTCAAATCTAATTTATCTTTACCTATACTTTTAGCGTCTTTATTATTTTCTATTAACAATTTATTAACCGTTTCAGGTTTAATATATGGTGCGTCATCTCCTACAAAAACAACTACCGATTTTGTCAATTTTCGGTTAATATTTCGTTTTGATGTAAATGAATACAAAAAAATCACCAATGAAAACATCAGTATTAATCGAATATTGGTCCAGTTAAAGAGTTTCATTTAATGCTTTTTTAATTGTTGATACCATTTCGCCAATATCGCCCGCACCAATTGTTACAAAAACGGTTGCATCACTGCCCAAAATCGACTGAATTAATTCCTGTTTTACAACTAATTTCTTGTTAGAATTTTCTATTTTATCCAATAACCAACTCGAAGTAATGCCTTCCATTGGCAATTCTCTTGCGGGATAAATATCTAATAAAATTATTTCGTCAAAAGCAGCTAAACTTTTGGCAAAATCATCGGCAAAATCTTTAGTTCTGCTAAACAAATGGGGTTGAAAAATTGCCAAAACTTTTTGGTTTGGATACAATTCTCTAACGGCCTGATGAACTGCATTTATCTCGGTTGGATGGTGTGCATAATCATCTATGTAAACTAATTTTTCGGTTTTTATTTGATACGAAAATCGGCGCTTTATTCCTTTGAAAGAATCTAAAGCACTCACAATAGCTTCAGTCGAAACCCCATAAGTTTTTGCCATTGCCAATGCCATTAAAGCATTCATCAGATTGTGTTTTCCAGGCAAACTGAATCTTATATTTTCTAAAATTTCGGTGGGTGTTTTTACATCAAAAACATATTGACTGTTGACTATTCTAATGTTGAAAGCAGTAAAATCAGTATTTTCATTTATGGAACATCTAACTCCTTTTATTGGCAAATCTTTTGTGATGAAAAGTTTGGTTTTGTCTTCTACTTTATCAGCAAATTCTATGAATGATTCTTCTATCGATTCTTTGTCGCCATAAATATCCAAATGATCGGCATCCATTGATGTCACGCAAGCAATATCAGGGTGTAAATGCAAAAAGGAACGATCGAACTCGTCTGCTTCGACCACTGTAATTGTTTTGCCGTTTCCAATTAAATTTGAATTGTAATTTTCTACAATGCCTCCAACAAAAGCCGTTACATCTGCTCCACTTTCGAATAAAATGTGTCCTAAAATACTCGAAGTTGTGGTTTTTCCGTGAGTTCCAGCCACAGCAAAACAGAAAGTGTCTTTGGTTATAATTCCCAAAACTTCGGCTCTTTTCTTTAATTCATAATTTCTTTCTACAAAATAATTCCATTGCGAATGTGTTTTTGGAACAGCAGGAGTGATAATGACCAAGGTGTTTTCTTGATAATAATCCGCAGGAATTAAATCGATTCTGTCTTCAAAATGAATGTCAATTCCAATTTGCTCTAAGTCTTTGGTTAGTTCAGTTTCGGTTTTGTCATAACCAGACACATTTTTTCCAATGGCTTTGAAATAGCGTGCCAAAGCACTCATCCCAATTCCTCCGATTCCTATAAAATAGACGTTATGTATTTGATTTAGATTCATTTATGAATTAAAAATTATGAATTAAAAATTAAAAATTTTTGTGTTGTTAAATTAAATACTCCCAAAATCATATATGAAATTTCTAAGGCAGATCCTATTGAAAATGGAGCTGATGGAATTCCATCAATTAGGATACTAATTATTCTACCAAAAGCCAACCCGCCCATAAAAATACTACTTATTAATGTTGCATTCCACCAATGTTCTGGTTTAAAAATTCCAATTAACCAGTATATTGCCAAACCGATATACAATCCCATTATTGCTCTAAAAACATTATTCAAATCAACACTTTCTACTTTAAAGTCAAAGAAAAATGGTAAAACTTTATTTGGACTAATTCCATAAGATAATCCAACTCCGATTACCGTTAAGGAAGTTAATCCCAAATGCATATTTTTAACTTTGAGTATACTGATTTTCATTTTTAATTCGTAATTTTTAATTTTTAATTAAAGAAACGATTTCATCCACAATCTGTTTTGTTGCGTTTGGCAAAGCCAATTGTTTGATGTTTTTACTCAATTGCTCTTGTTTCCCAATGTCTTTCAGTAAAGCCTCAAAAACTAGACTGAATTGTGAATCCAGTTCGGATTCTCTAATCATCAAAGCTCCTTTTTTATCGACAATTGATTTGGCATTTTTGGTTTGATGATCTTCAGCCACATTTGGAGACGGGATAAAAATTACCGGTTTCCCTACAATGCACAATTCCGAAACGGATGATGCTCCAGCACGAGAAATTATAATATCAGCAGCTGCATAAACCAAATCCATTCTTTCAATAAAAGCAAGCACAGTTATGAGTTGAGCGTTATGAGTTATGAGTTTGTCTGAATTGTATTTTTTATAATCCTCAAAATAAAACTTTCCGCATTGCCAGATGATTTGTACTTCTAAATTGGCGAAATTTTTTAACTCCTTTTCGATTAATTGGTTGAGTCTTCTTGCTCCAAGGCTTCCTCCAAGAACCAACAATGTTTTTTTATTGGCATCTAAATTGAAATATTGAATGGCTTCTGCTTTTTTACTTTCGATGTCTATTAAATCCTGACGAACAGGATTTCCTGTCAGAATCATTTTTTCTTTTGGAAAAAACTGTTCCAAATTTTCATAAGCCACACAAATTTTATTGGCTTTTTTGCTCAATAATTTATTGGTAATTCCAGGATATGAATTTTGTTCCTGAATTAGGGTTGGAATTTGCATCATATTGGCCATTTGCAATAGCGGACCAGAGGCAAAACCACCAGTCCCGATGACTACATTGGGCTTGAAATCCTTAATTATTTTTCGAGATTTCCACAAACTATCAATTAATTTGAGTGGAAACATAGCGTTTTGTAACGTCAGTTTTCGTTGTAAACCTGCAATCCAAAGGCCTTTGATTTTGTATCCAGCTTGAGGCACTTTTTGCATTTCCATTTTGTCTTTTGCTCCAACAAAAAGAAATTCGGCATCAGGGAAACGAGATTTTAGTTCATTGGCAATCGCAACGGCTGGGTAGATATGTCCACCAGTTCCGCCGCCACTTAATATGAATTTTAATTTTTTCATTTTTCCTAATAATTTAATTGAACCAAACAAGTTCTTATTTATTCAGAACCGCATTCATTGGATTTCTTGCATTATCTTCGATAGAATAATTTTCTTCGGCAGCCATTTCAGCCTCATTTTCTTCCTCTAATTGTTTGTCGATCAGTTTTTGTAAAGCCGCTTCACGTTTTGCTTTATCGCTTAATTCTTGGGCAATTTCTTCTTCTTTTTTGGTTACATTGATAATGATTCCCAGAGCAATGCAAGTCATCCAAATGGAACTTCCTCCGCTACTTATTAGGGGCAAAGTTTGTCCTGTTACGGGCA
>DMHA01000339.1 GCA_003449615.1 Flavobacterium sp. | reverse complement strand
GAATTAATTTTATTTCTAATTATTGGCCCAATAAATCTATGATATTCTTGAATTGAGCATTTGATTGTAGCCATTTTATCATTATAATTAATGTTGTTATTTCCTAATCATTCATCGAAATCAAAAACTCTTCATTATTCTTCGTTTTCTTGAAACGATCATTGATGAAATCCATGGCTTCCACAGGGTTCATATCAGAAAGGTACTTTCGCATAATCCACATTCTTTGCAATGTTTTGGCATCCAATAATAAATCATCACGTCTTGTGCTTGAAGAAGTCAAATCAATGGCAGGGAAAATACGTTTGTTGGCGATTTTTCTATCCAATTGCAATTCCATATTTCCAGTTCCTTTGAATTCTTCAAAAATAACTTCATCCATTTTCGAACCCGTTTCTGTCAATGCTGTGGCAATAATGCTTAATGAACCACCGTTTTCAACATTTCGAGCAGCTCCAAAAAATCGTTTTGGTTTTTGCAACGCATTGGCATCCACACCACCGCTCAACACTTTACCAGATGCGGGTTGCACCGTGTTGTAAGCTCTTGCTAAACGCGTAATCGAATCCAAAAGAATTACCACATCGTGACCACATTCGACCAAACGTTTTGCTTTTTCGAGAACAATGTTGGCAATTTTTACGTGTTCTTGTGGTTCTCTATCGAAAGTCGAAGCAATCACTTCGCCACGAACACTACGAATCATATCAGTAACCTCTTCTGGTCGTTCATCAATCAATAAAACAATCAAATAAGCCTCAGGATGATTGGCGGCAATGGCATTGGCAATGTCTTTAAGCAACATTGTTTTTCCTGTTTTGGGCTGTGCCACAATCATACCACGTTGACCTTTTCCTATTGGAGAAAACAAATCGATAATTCGAGTAGAAATCGTACTTTGCTTTTCAGCCAATTTGAATTTTTCTGAAGGAAAAACTGGAGTCAAATGTTCGAAAGATACTCTATCACGAACCACTTGCGGATCATGTCCGTTGATTTTTAACACTCTAACTAATGGAAAGAATTTTTCGCCTTCTTTAGGAGGACGCACTACTCCTTTTACGGTATCGCCTGTTTTTAGTCCAAACAATCGAATTTGAGAAGTCGATAAATAAATATCGTCTGGCGAAGCCAAATAATTATAATCCGATGAACGAAGGAAACCATATCCATCGGGCATCATTTCTAGCACACCTTCGCTTTCGATAATTCCATCAAATTCAAAATCAGAATCTCTAAAGTTGTTCTTCTTGTTTTTGAAATTAGGGTTTACATTCCCGTTTCCATTTGGGTTTCCATTTTGACTAGAATTCTGATTGGGATTTTGGTTTTGCTTGTTTAATTGGTTGGGATTTAACTTTTTGGAAGGAACACTAACTTCAATATTTTCTGAATTTTCTGGAATTTCGGTAGTTTCAACCTCTGAATTTTCTTCGTTAATTTCGGATGACTCATTTAATAGGGCTTCCTCTTTTTGCTTTTGCAAAGCCAATTTCTTTTCATAGACAGATTTGTTGAATTTAATCACTTTCTCTACTTTCATTACAGGATTGATTTCATCTGTAGGATTTTCTTTTTTTACTTCCGAAATTATTGGTTCAACTGTAATTTCTTCCTCTGCAAAAAGTAAATTATTTGAATTTTTTTGAATTGTAGCTTTTTTGGGGGTAATAATTCTGGCTCTTTTTGGCTTATCATCTTCAACGTTAGGTTCAGACTTCTTATTGTCAATTTCTGAATCCATAGTAGCGGATTGAAGTTCTAAAATTTGACTAATTAATGCCTCTTTTTTTAAACCGTTGAATTTTATTGTTTTAGCGGCTTTAGCTATTTCTTGAAGCTCAGAAAGCTTCATTTCTTTTAATACAGAAATGTTAAACATAAATGTTTATGAGTTTAAATAATTTGGGAATACTATAAAAGTGTGAAGTAAGATTTGATTTTGAATTGACCGAAGAATGAAGAACTTACGGATTTGTTATGCAATATTACGAATAAATTTTAATCTACAATAGTATTTACAAAAAAGAAAATATATTTTTGTAAAACAATTTATGACTATGCTTCAAAGAATTCAAACCATTTATTTACTTCTTGCACTTATTTCAACAGGTGTTTTACCATTTTTCATTCCGCTTTGGACAATGACTGATGGTAAGGAATATGTTTTTATGCAAAATCAGTTGTATGCTGTATTATTTGGATTAAGCACAACACTTTCCTTAGTGAGTATTGTTTCATATAAAAAAAGACAAAATCAATTTGTTATGGGCAGATTGAATATCATTTTAAATTTAATTTTATTAGGATTGTTTGTATATCGTTCGCTAAATTTATCTGGAGTAATAGCATCGGTTTCCGAGAAAGGCATTGGAATGTTTCTACCAATTGTAGCTATTGTTTTACTAGTCCTGGCTAATAAGTCCATCAAAAAGGACGAAGATCTTGTAAAATCTGTAGATAGATTGAGATAATCCTATTAAATTAGTTGATTAGTGTGAAAAAAACCGAATAAAAGCTCGGTTTTTTTTTGACTAAATATCTCCACTATTTTTTTTTATACTTATTATAATTCACTCTTTAAACTCCAAAATATCTCCGGGTTGACAATTCAAAGCTTTGCATATTGCATCAAGGGTACTAAAACGAATGGCTTTTGCTTTT
>DMHA01000034.1 GCA_003449615.1 Flavobacterium sp. | reverse complement strand
TAGTAATCTCTCCAAACCTAAAAAAATCAAATAATAAAACATTATATTTAAAAATAAAAAAAACGATGACCAACGAAAAATAAACCTTGAAGTATTTATTATTATATAATTTTGGAATGTAATAGAGTACTGTAAACAAATATATTGTAGTCGAAAATGATAGAATAATTCCTATAATGGCCACAAATTTTACAATCAATTTAATCTTTAATGAATCTGCCCAAATCAATATTGAAAACAGAACTAAACCTAAATAACTGGGTTCATGATAAAAAGAAACCGGACGTATATAATTTAGATAATTAACAGCCTGAAATCTACCAATGTCCTCTGCTGTACTTATTGAATATTTATCTAATAGAAACCAACTAAAAGATGTACCAATCAAACTATATTCCAATACTTGAACTAATTCAAATGAAACTACCATAAAAACTACTATGGATAGAATTAATCTAAAATTAATCTTTGTTACTATATTAGGAATATAAAATTTAGACCCAATTATTGATAGTAAAGCTATATTTACTAATAAAAATGACTTTATAAATTCTAGAAAATCAAGTTCGAATATAAATAAAACTAACAAAAAATACTGATGAATTAATAGAAAAGCATAGATTTTCCAAGAATTTAAAGGAATATTTTTTAAAGAAAAAATCAATAACAAGATCAACAAAAAAAAGGCTAAAGAAAAAGAATAACCTATAAACCTAAATACATATAGACTTAAACTAATTATTGCCAATAAAAAAAAAAGCGAAAAGAGAATTTTTTTTATATAAGCCATTTATTTTGAATTATTCTCATTTAAAATTTTCGCAATTTCCACAAATGTATTGTTATCCGGTTTATTCAGTAAAATATGATGAATTTTCTCAATAATATGATCCTCATAATTCCACCATTGAATTTCTAATAACTTTTCAATTATTTCTTTTGAAAACCTATATCTAATAAATCTAGCAGGGTTACCACCATATATCGAATATGGTTCAACATCTTTCACAACATGACTATTGGCAGCAATAACACTACCGTCTCCTAGTGTCAAACCACTCATTATAGTAACATCACGACCAACCCATACATCATTTCCAATAGTTATTTCCCCGTTGCTAAAAACAATTGATTTGTTTTTTGGAATTTTTAAAAAATCATTATAGACCAATCCAAAAGGATAAGAAGAAATAAACCAAGTAGGGTGATTACCGCCACTAAACAACTTCAGTCCTGCCCCAATGGAACAAAATCGCCCAATTTTAATATCAATTTCTTCTCCCCAACTAAAAATTTGTGTTGATTCAAAACCATAAGTATATTTTCCAATAAAAATTTCTTTACCTGACAACTTAACCAATTGATCTTTAGATGGCTTATGTTTAACTTTAAATAAATCATCTAAAAATAAATAGACTGAGATTAATATTTTTTTCATAAAGATTGGGGGATATTAAGAAGTTATTTAAGTCTAATTAGGGTCTGCTGAAAAACCTTAAATCATTTTATTTACAGGGCATTTAGTGCTTTTTTTAAATATTTGGTGCAAGCTTTTTTTATATTTTCATTCAAAATCCGTGCACTATTTCTGCTTTGAAACCAGATACGCATTGCTTTTTAACCTTTTTTGTGATAATTCCAAGTTAAATTTCGATTCTAATTTTGAATAAATTAATATATTTTGCAAAAAAATCAATGAATTCAATAATTTGAAAAAGAATATTGAGTTTTTCAGCAGCCCCTAATTACTCTGTACATTCTTATCATAACATCAAGAATCTTCAATTTAAACATTAAAACATTAAAAACATAAAACAGTATCCCAAATATAAAATTTATAATAATCATTAAAATTGCACTAAAATCATTATTTTGAAGAAAATAATTAAGAGAAAATAAAAAAATAAAAAAAGCAAAACTTAAAATTAATATTGGAAAAACATTAATTAATTGCGACTTTAAATCGTATTTAATAACTTCCCCAATAAAATAAGAATTTATAAAAAAGAAAAGAATACTGAGCATTATTTGGCTAGTTATTAAGCCATAAATACCATAATAAGAAGACGCTACAATAACAAGAACGCTAATTATTTTTTTCCAAAAATCAATTTTTAAATAGAGACTACTATTACCCATTGCTGTTAAAACATTCATGCTATAGGCATTAATCGGTTGAAAAATTCCTGCTATACATAATAATTGAAAATAAGGAACTGCTGGTAACCACTTTTCTGTAAATACCAATAAAAACAAAGATTCTGCGGTTATAGATACGTAAACAAGTAAAGCAGCATTAAAAAATAATACAATTGACAAAATATTTTTATAATATTTAATTAATTCCAAATTATCATTTTGATATTTTGAAAATAAAGGCAATGTAACTTTAGTTAGAATTTGTGTAATATTCTGTACTGGAATTTGTTTCAAAGAATCAGCCCTAGAATACAACCCCAATTGACTTATAGGAAAAAATTTTGCTAAAATTAATGTATATAAATTGTTCATTAAATTATCCATTAAACCAACTATAATCAATTTATACCCAAATTTAAAATGAAATTTAAATTTGGATATATCAAATTTAAAATCTGGCCTCCAATCTATTGATAACCAAAATGATATTGACACTAAAAAAGACTGACAGAGAACCATATAAATATAGCTCCAAATTCCAAAACTATTGAATAACAATATAACCCCAAAAAAACTACTTATTAATGAGGTCAATAAAATATGTTTTGCCTGCTTTTTGAATTCTGCTTCTTTAGTGAGTTTTGCAATATAAATACTTGAAAAAGAATCAATTATTAATGTTAAACTATAAACTCTAATTATATTAACTAATATAGGTTGATTTAAAAAAGAACTCATTAATGGTGCACTAAAAAAGAAAACAAAATAAATAAATATACTTATTAATACATTTGAAACAAAAACAGTTGAATAATCCAAGGAATCAGGATTTAAGGTGCATATAATAGATGAGGTCATCCCTACCTGAAGAATTGTATATCCAATGCCATAAAAAAAAGTTATCATTGCAATTAATCCAAATTCACTTGGTTCAAAATGCCTTGTCATTAATATGGTAACTATAAAACCTATGATTTGACCACCAAATTGTTGAAATGCAGTCCATAAAAAACTATTAATAGTGGATTTATTATTCAAAATTACTATATATAATTACTGTTACAAGATTAATATTAGCAAATTGAAGGGAAAATATTTGTGGTCAATTCAACAATAAAAACAATCTTTATGCAATTAATCAAAAAAAAATGTTATTTATTTACAACTTTAAAATTTAACAAATTTATAATAGAGTTTATACATAATAAGGTTTTTTTTGAATAAAAGCACCTTGAAAAAACAATCTAAAAACGGTAATTCCTTAAATGTTTATAAAATCTAATGAATTTGCTATTATTTAATTGCGGAAAAATGCCAAACAATATGTTGTTTTGAATTAGAAATGAAATTAATTAGAATCTTTTTTAAAAATTTTTTGAATGATGAAGAATTGTCTTCTTCATAAGAAAAATTTACTACTTCAACTCTTATCACACGAAACGATCCATTAAATCCATACATCGATGCCCAATTATGAGGTGAAACAAAATATTTATGTGAATTCTTTGAAATAAAATTGACATGAGTTGGATCTACAAAAACGGATTCTTTAGGAAATACAGGAGTAATTGCATAAAATTGCCCCTCTGGTTTTAAAACTCTAAAAATCTCTGTCATTAAATCAACAAATGGAAAAACAACTTTCCCTTCATTGCATATCAATCTTGGAATATGCTCCAAAAAATCATACGCCGAAATTGAATCAAAAAAATTATCTTCAAAAGGTATCTTTTCTAAAGTCAAATTAGCTGACTTATAAGTAAATTTACTTGAATCACTACTATTGAGCCTATTTCTTATATCAACTCCATAAAGGAATTCAGCATTAAAAGGGTTTCTAGGATTTGCTCCACAACCTAAATCAAGATGTTTCATGTTTTTTGTAAATAGTTAAAATTTATTAATCATCAAAACCCATAACAACAAAGCTTATAAACTAAATAATTGATTTGAGAATACGCTTAGCGATGAGTCCAATCACCGACAGAAATCCAATTAAAAAACCTCCCATAACAATACCTTTAGCCTTTCCGAATCGCTCTTTAGGCAATGGCAATATTGGGCTATCTATAATTTGAAGCAAAGGAGTATCTCGGCGCAAAGTAACTTTAGCCAATTCCATTTGTTTTACTAATTCAGTTAAAATAACTGCATTGGCCTGAACATCTACTTCTCTTTTTACAGATGGAGTTCGACGAACATTGAGTGCGGGATTTAAACTAAAGGTATTATCATTTGCCACCGCAACACCAGTAATAGCATTGTTTAATTTGATACGAATAGAATCGGTTTGTTTTTGTAAAATAACCATATTGGCTCTTGCCTTTTTAGTTTTGGTAGCAACATAAAATTGACCGACTTGTTGAGCCAATGATTCACAAAAATATTTGGCAAATAATTCATTATTTGAGGAAACATCTATACTAATTATATCTATTTTTTTGTCTTTCTGTGCAACGGATAATATTCCTGACAAATTATTATAAATCACTCCAAAAATACTATCATGTACTCGAGTGAAATAACTGCGATTAGGTTTCGGCAAAAATTGAATATTTTTTAATTTAGGATTTTTTTTCCAACCTTTCCTCAATTCTGTATTTTTAATATACATTTCCGCTAAAGAAATGGTCTTTCCATTCACTACAACAGGCATCAACAAAGTTTGTTCCACCATTTTACGGGATTTGAACAACTCGGTCAAATTAGACCCCGAAAAAATACTTCCACCGCTTCCCCCAAAATCAAATCCAAAGGAACTTGCCAAACTCAAAGCTCCGCCATATCCTCCACCTGAACTCTCCCCTTCCAAAGCAAATGATAAAGTGGCTTTATAAACTGGTTTTTGGGCAATGGAATAAGAAAGACCAAGACATGCTCCAATGATTGCAGCTAATATAATAGTCTTCCATTTAGATAGAAAAAAATAAAACCAATCTTTTGACTTTTCTATTAGTTCTTTTAGAGAAATCTCGTCTTTTACTGCGGGTGCATTTGCCATTATTCAGCTATTTGTAGTAGTTATATTTGTTTTGAAATCTTATTTGTCTATCGAATGCAATTAGTATAGTTTTATTTGAATGCAGTTAACACCAAAAGGGCTATACTTGTAATCACGCTGGCAATACTCACCACTTCTCCAGTACTCATCTTTCGAGTTTCTGGTTTCTCGGGTACCACAATTCGTGAGCCAGGTAATACTTTTGGGTAAGAGCGAATGAAGAAGAAAGTGCTTGCAACCGCTGCGTTTCCGTTGGGATAAATGATATAGGCTTTCTTCTTCCATCCTTTGGCATTTGTTCCGCCAACGGATTCTATATAATAATTAAAGCCTTTTCCTTTGTCGTAAGGTATTTCTGAATTCAAAAGCACATTACCTGTTACTTTTACACTTTCATTGTAAGTAGAAACTTCAATTTCATCCCCTGGAAATAAGGTAACATTTGTTTTATCTGAAGGGTCTTTTACAATTTTTCTCCAATCGACTGGAATGGTGGCGTATTTCAAATCCTCTTTTAATTTTTTTGTCAGTTTGTTTTGGGTAGAATCTTTCTTGCCTAAATTAAGATTTACATTTTCTAAATCTTCAATTTGCTTGGCATTGATGGGTCTTTTTATTTTAACTCCGTCCAAGTTAGCCACCGAGCTTAAACCTCCTGCACGGGCTATTACATCATAAATTTTTTCTTTTTTATTGGCCAAAACATATTTGCCAGTGTAATTCACAGCTCCAATGACGTTGACCATTTCTGGTTTTTCATACACTGCCATTCTACGAATGTTCACTACATCGAATGGGGCTAAGGTAAAGTTTTTGATTTGCTCATTGTTATCAGCTGAAATTTCTAAATTAAACAATTGCACCCTTTTTGAATTGGCATTATCAATTTCATCTGATTTAATCATTCTGGCCACCTCCACTCTTTTGGATGCTGAACCTGTTAATCCCCCTGCTTGAACTAATAAATCATTCAAAGTCAGATTATCGTGAAACTCATAAACACCAGGTTTTTTAATCTCGCCATCGATGGTTATTTTGTAATCTTCTTTGAAATCTAAAATAGAATATATAGTTACCACATCCTCTTTTTTCAAAAGAATGTCAGCGGTTGTATCGCCTGAAAGTGCTTTGCTTAAATTAACATTGGTAACTTCGGTAGTCAAATCGTCTTTTGTTCTAACTATGGTGGCTCTATTAGTATAAGCATCTTCTGTCAAACCATCGGCTTGTGCAATTAATTCCGATATTCTCATTCCTTCATAATAGGAATAAATATTAGGTCGAAATACAGAACCTTCAATTTTAATTCGATTTTCAAATCGGTTCAAAATTTTAGAAACTCTAAAAACATCTCCTGATAATGGTTTATAAATGCCAAATTCTATGGATTTAATGTCTTTTACTTTAAAATCTTTGGCCGTTTTTTGCAAAACACTAACTGATGCTGTATAGGCAAACTCATTAAATCCAGAGGCAAAGGTTAATAAATCTTTGAATGTTTCGCCCGATTTCATTTCGAAAATTCCGGGTCGCTTCACTTGTCCTTCTATGGTTACTCTTTGGGTATAAGCTGGAATTCGAATGACATCGTTATCTTTCAACCCCACATTGTCCGATTGATTGCCGTTGACTAAAAAATTGTAAATGTCGATTTTCTTGAACACTTTGTTATTTCTCAACAATTCTATATTTCGATAACTTCCGTTTTTTCCTGGACCACCACCCAAAAACAAAGCATTATAAACAGTTGCTAATGAAGATATTGAATAATTTCCGGGTAGTTTACTTCCAATAATTGTGACTTTAATAGTTCGAATGCGACTCAAACTGATTCCAACTTGCGATTGACCCGATGCAACGGTACTATAAACTTTTGATATTGCACCTTTAATTTTTTGTGTTGCGGCTTCAATTGTCATTCCCGAAACTGGGATTTGTCCAACGTATTGAATATTGACTTTGCCTTCCAAACTCACTGGAATGTTGGCATTATATTCTTGAACACCGTAAACGCTAATTTGTAATTCATCACCTGGTCCTAAAATATAATTCACAGGAGTGGCTAATTTCAAATCAGGTTCAAAATTCAAGTCGGGATTGTCAAACAACTCAGATCCAAAAATTAATGCGTTTAAAGTGTCCTTCACTTTTTTGTTTACAATTTTTTCTTGTTTACGAGTTTGTTCTCTCTTTTTCTCATCGAAAACATCGGTATTGGTAACGCCAGTTGGGGCAGTAGTAAATTGAGACCCCAATCGAACTTTCAATTTAGCATATTCAGTAGCTGACATGCCTTTGGCCAATACTAATGGTTCTACCTGTTCAATAGAAGTATTGTTGTTTTGCAATTGGGTTTTTATCTTGGCGATATCACTATCGGATAAATAATCAACCTTAACGGTACTCAAATCAGTTCCTTTTAGTATATCTTGAGCCAATAAAGACTGCGATTGGAAAATAGCAACTACTAAAAAAAGGGTAATGATTATTTTTCTCATAATGAAAAGGGAATAAATTGTAAAATAAAAATATAAAGAATCTAAAAAATATAAAAAATATAAAAAATCTAAAGAATCTAAAGAATCT
>DMHA01000131.1 GCA_003449615.1 Flavobacterium sp. | reverse complement strand
GTGTTTTGGGCAAAACCCATTTGCAAAAAGAGAAAAAATAGTAGATATTGAAACCTGTTTTTTGTCATTTGTATAAATATTTTATTCACAAATATAATACAAACGAAAGTAATTGGATTTTGTTACACCAAAAAAGACCTTCATTTCTAAACTGAATTTTCAGATTGAATGAAAGTCTTTTTTGATTTTAACCTTAATTTTATATTTTTTTGAGTCTTAACAAAAAGATTGTAAACAAGCAAAAATTTAATTTAGAAACCAACTTACCCCTTAATTTGTTTCAAAGAAGTTTTAATTCCTCTAATCAATGACGAACTAAAACCGTGCATTTCCATTTCGTTCAGTCCTGCGATGGTACAGCCTTGGGGCGTTGTAACACGGTCTATTAATTGTTCTGGATGGATGTTTTCTTCCAAAATCATTTCGGCAGCACCTTTTACCGTTTGGGCTGAAATTGCCAAAGCCGTTTTCCAGTCGAAGCCAATTTCGATTCCAGCTTGCATCGAAGCTCGAATGTATCGCAAAGCAAAAGCCGTTCCGCTTGCTGCCAAAACGGTTGCTGAGTCCATCAATTTTTCGTCGATAATAGGCGAAGTTCCTAAGTTTTGGAAAAGAGAAACTACATTTTGAGCCTTATCGTTGTCTTTTTCATTGAATGCAATACACGTTGCCGAGGCGCCAAATTGAGCCGCAATATTGGGCATAATTCTAATGGCACTATTGGAATTGCCTATCTTGTTTTGTAAATTTTCTATGGACAATCCACTTACTGCCGATGCAATTATTTTGTTTGAAATTACCGGCAGAATTTCGGCCATAACCGTATCGACCTGATAGGGTTTGATGGTCAGAATGATAATGTCAGCCTCTTGAATACCGAGTTTGTTGTCGGTAGAAACCGTTACGCCAAGCTCTTCTAAATAGAGAATACTTGCAGTATTTCGTCTGGTAATGGTTATTTGATTGTCTTTAGAAAATCTAGATAATCCCAATGCTATGGAAACTCCCAGATTTCCTCCTCCGATGATGTGTACTTTCATATTGTATTTTTATGGCATTTTTTTAAAATCCTAAAATCAATCTTGCAATTGTAAAATAAATAAGGATTCCGAAAATATCATTACTTGTTGTTATAAATGGGCCTGTGGCAAGTGCGGGGTCAATCCCGAATTTATCCAATAATATGGGGACAAAGGTTCCTATAAGTGAGGCAATAATAATTACCGAAACTAAGGCGATTGTAACAATAATTCCGATAATAATTTCTACGTTCAAGAGATAATGGCTTCCCAAAAATAAAATGGTTGCCAGAATTAGTCCGTTCAATAAACTCAAGGAAACTTCTTTTATCAATCGGTTGAACAAGGAACCGCTCAAGGTGTCGTTTGCCAAACCTTGCACAATAATTGCCGAAGATTGTACGCCAACATTTCCTGCCATTGCTGCAATTAATGGCATAAAAAAGAATAAACTGCCGTGTTCTTTCATTGCGCCTCCAAATAACTCAAGCACTTTCACAGAAATTAAACCGCCAAAAAGAGCCAAAACTAACCAAGGCAAACGGGCTTTTGTCAATTCCAAAATACTGTCATCGGCTTCAACGTCTTGCGAGATACCAGCCGCCAACTGATAATCTTCCGTGGCTTCGTCTTTGATTACATCCACAATATCATCAATAGTAATTCGACCTACCAATCGACCCATTTCATCGGTAACTGGAATGGCTTCTAAATCATATTTTTGCATAATTCGAGCTACCTCAACATCTTCTGTATCGACCATCACGTAGTTTAATTTCTTGATATAGACTTCGCTAATGGGTGTTTTTGAGGAAGTTGTCAACAAATCTTTGAGCGATAAACGTCCCAAAAGTCGGTCTTCGTCGTCCACCACATAAATAGAATGGACTCTGGAAATGTTTTCCGCCTGGATTCGCATTTGTTTGATACAAGTAAAAACATTCCAATTTTCGTTGACTTTTACCAACTCTTTGTGCATAATTCCGCCCGCAGTATCTTCGTCATAACGCAACAAATCGACAATGTCCTTGGCGTGTTCTACGTCTTGAAGTTCCGAGATTACTTCCTGTTTTTTGCTTTGCGAAAGCTCGGCAATAATATCGGCTGCGTCATTGGTTTCGAGTTCATCCAGCTCTTCGGCGATTTCTTTTGGCGAAAGCCGACTCAATATTTTTTCCCGCAAATCGTCCTCCAATTCCAGAAGGATTTCGGCGGTTTTTTCAGAATCCAAAACCTTGAAAATATAAGTAGCTTCGTCAAAATCAAGCTCGTCGAGAATTTCGGCAATATCGGCGTGGTGCAAATCATTCAGTAAAACTTCCAGTTGCTGGTCGTTTTTGCTCTGAATAAGTTGCTCTAATTCTTGAATGAGTTCTTTGCTGATTTTAAAATCCATCGGCTTCTATTTTTTGGGTCAATGCAATAAATTGCTCTACACTCAATTGTTCGGGGCGAAGGTTGAAAACTTCATCCTCTCTCAAACTATCGGACAAATTTAGTGTTTTTAAACTATTTCTCAAGGTTTTTCTGCGTTGTTGGAAAGCAGTTTTTACGACCGTGAAAAACAACTTTTCTCCGCAAGGCAAACTAAAATCTTGTTTTCTCCGCAAACGCAAAACACCCGATTTCACTTTTGGCGGCGGAATAAAAACGTGTTCATCAACCGTAAATAAATATTCGGCATCATAAAATGCTTGTGCCAAAACTGAGAGGATGCCATAAGTCTTGCTTCCTTTTTTCTCGCAAATCCGTTCGGCAACTTCTTTTTGGAACATTCCTGCGAATTCTGGGATTTGGTGGCGTAATTCTAAGGTTCGAAAGACGATTTGTGTGGAAATATTGTATGGAAAATTACCGATGATAGCGAATTGTTTTCCGCCAAAAACTTCGTTGACATCATATTTCAAAAAATCTTTAGAGATGATTTTCCCGCGTAATTTGGGATAATTGGCATCTAAATAATCCACGGATTCGGTATCGATTTCAATAACATAAGTATTGATTGGTTTTTCCAATAGATACTTTGTTAAAACGCCCATTCCGGGCCCAATTTCTAAAACATCTTCATATCCTTCGAGTTTCAAAGTGTCGGCGATGGCTTTGGCAACGCTTTCGTCTTTGAGGAAATGCTGTCCGAGGTGTTTTTTGGCTTTTACTTTTTCCATAGTGTCATTGCGAGGTGTTGCGAGGCACGAAGCAAAGCAATCTCACGTAATTTTTTAAGGTTTTTTGCCACGAAGGCGCAAGGGTTTATTGTTTTAATTTTATATTAGTATGGAACACGGATAACACGGATTTTATTGATTTTCACGGATATTTTCCGTAAATTCAATAGTTAAAATCTTTGTCAATCTGTTTTATCTGTTCAATCTGTGTCCTATTTAATTTGTGATCTCAACCAATCGTTTTACACAAAATTAGGTTCTTTTAATCCCAATGCTATCAAGTGTTTTTCTATCGAATTCAAATCGCAAACACGCCAATTTTCGTTCAAGGCATAATCACCTCCTGCAAAAGTAACTATAAAATTATTTTTAGTTTTTAAATCCGTGATAGATTCAGTATTGCCTCGACTAATTTTTGGATTGTTGGATAATTTTATCTCAAAGGTAGCCACAATTTCATTGCCTTTTGCTATGCACAAATCGAGTTCGGAACCGCTTTGTGTTCTATAAAAATAGGGAACACATTGATTGTTGAGACTCGAAATAATTTGTTCTACTACAAATCCTTCCCAAGAATTTCCAGCATTGACGTTTGAAATAAGGGCATTGTAACTGTTTATTTGCAACAACGAATGTAAAATTCCACTATCTCGAATATAGATTTTAGGGCTTTTGACCATTCGTTTACCAATGTTTACAAAATAGGGTTCCAATCTTCGGATTATGAACGAATGTTCTAAAAAATCAATGTATTTTTTTACGGAATTACTAGCGATTCCCAACGCATTCCCTAGCATCGAATAATTGATAACCGAACCTTGAACCGAAGCAATCATCCGTAATAATTTCCCGATTAAAACAGGTGATGCCGATAGTCCAAGCATTCTCAAGTCGGTTTCGATATAGGTTTTGATGTAAGCCTGTTGCCATTCTTGCCAAAAATAATCATTTGGAGCCAGTAACGCTTTTGGATAACCTCCTCTAATCCAAAGAGTTTCAAGTTTTATTTGGGTGGCTTCGTCAAATCGTATGGGAGTCAATTCTTTGTAAACAATTCTTCCGGCTAATGTTTCTGAACTTTGAGACAATAATTCGGGGGATGCCGAACCCAATAAAATAAATTGTCCCGGTGTATCTTGTTTGTCTATCAAAGAACGCAATAAAGGGAAAAGTTTCAAATCTCTTTGCACTTCGTCTATAACAATTAATTTGTCGGTGTTTTGAGATAAAAACCATTGTGCATTGGTGTTTAATAGTTCAAAATCATCGGTGTCTTCCAAATCCAAATACAGTATGGGTTTGTTTATGGAAGGTTGTAAGTTTTTGACAAATGTAGTTTTTCCGACTTGTCTGGAGCCAATTAGCCCGACAGCAGGAAAAAATTCGAGTAATTTAGGGACAACATTATTGAGGACTCTATCAATCATTTCTTGAATATTATTTTGCAAACATACAAGGTTAATTGATATAAATAGCAAATTAACCTTGTAAATTTGAATTTATATTTCAAATATACAAGGTTAATTGTAATTAATGCTCCGAAATCACTTCCAATTCCGTTCTGAAAGAGAGCATTTTGTCTCCGAATAATTTCAAAGCTTCCTCACGCAATTTTGGTGCATCTTGCAGATAATAATTTTGCTGGGAACTGCTTTCCGTTTAAAACTTCGCTGACATCATATTTCAAGAAATCTTTGGAGATTATTTTTCCGTGCAATTTGGGATAATTGGCATCCAAATATTCTACGGATTCAGTGTCGATTTCGATAACATAATTATAGAATACTATAACTATTTCTTATAAACAATTCTTTCCCGTTCTGGAGTTGTTGATTTTTTCTCAATTAGTTCGTCAAGGTATTGAAAAACAAGTTCAATGTTTTTTCCTTGATTTTCTATTTTCTTTTTGATTGTTTCCACATCCAATCGGATTTCCGTTGTATCAACTATCATTTGTCTGATTTTCGTAAATATTCTCATTATTTGAATATTGGTTTGGATGGCTTTTTCACTGTTCAACACGCTTGAAAGCATCAGTACACCGTGCTCAGTAAAAGCCATTGGAGCATAACGCAAACCCATCTTGTCTGAATTGGAGGTCGCAATTTGCGACCTCCAATTTTCAAATTCTTCTTTGGATAATTCAAACATAAAATCTTCGGGAAATCTGGATAAATTCCTCTTAACTTGTTCTTTTAATCTTTTAGTTTCAACGCCGTAAAGTACCGCCAAATCTCGATCTATCATTACTTTTTGGTTTCTGATAAAGTAAATTTTGTTTGTTACAACATCATCTGGAATTAAAGAAATTTTGTTGCTCATAATTATACTATTTTGATTTTTTTTATAGGTATAGGCGTTTAG
>DMHA01000076.1:421-7723 GCA_003449615.1 Flavobacterium sp. | reverse complement strand
CTAAATAATTCAATATGTTTTGGGATGCGGTTAAACCGTTTTTTTGCAAAAGGTTACTTCGTACAAAATTATTACGATCTGCTTTCATCCAATCGTTTTCATTCAAAACAATGTTTTCAATAAAATCGATTACTTGTTTTTTGTTTCTAGATTGATAATGCACAGCTAATGCTTTTTCACCATAAATACTCCAATACTCCATAATCGATTCGTTTCGAATCATAAAAAGAGATGGTTTTCCAGTAATAAGGTATTCGGACATAAAAGATATACTATCGTGAATGAGTGCGTCAGAAGTTAAAAATAGATCTGTATAAGAACCATTTCCATACTGACCATTCGCTAAGTTTTCCCACTTATTGAAGTAAATATCAGTTCTTTCTTTGCCCCAATTCAGGTCTTTTTCCAATTTAACTCTTAATAAAGGATGTGGATTAAATGTAATTTGTATTTTATCCTTATAATTAGCTGCCAATTCTAGAAAAAAATCATAATATTCTAAAAAATTAGACCCTTTATTTAATTCGTGCATTAAATGATGTGGAGTCCATATAATTCTTTTTAAAGCTGGATTTTTATTTTTCCATACCTCTTTTGGAGTTGCGCATGTCAAAAGTGGGTCGAATCCTGGAAAGCCTGTTACAACTCTGTTGCTTCCCTTGTTTCTTTGTTTTTGAACTGCTATTTCTTTATGAATGGACGTTTCTGTAAAAATTTTCCAAACTAGATTGTGAAAACCTAAAATATGGTCAAGCTCATAATTAATAGTCGAAACTCCATAAGGAACATAGCAGGTTAAGGTATTTGCAAACTGATTTATATAATATCTGTAATCTTGTAAACCCTCGTGTGGATTTGTAAAAAAAACTATATCAGGAGAAAAGGTGCTTTTAATATCTAGATATTCCCCTGTTTCTTTATTGTAGGTTTTAATAACATCATACCGTTTGTTTTTAAAAGCCTCGAAGGCTTTGTCCATTTCAAACAACATGTTTTCCATACCAAAATTTACGACTGGGCAAACAAATACTTTAGGTTCAAATCGAGGATGCTGCAACATTAAATCATAAAGCACATCATATTTCCAAACCGATTCATGATTTAAAAAGAAAGCTACTTTTACGCTTTCCTTTTTCCTGACTAATTCAAGTGCTTTAAGATGCCTTTTTGGTGCTCTATTAATTAAATAAAAAGCGTACAGATTTCTTAATCCTAAAAAATTATATACCTTGATGAGCGATATCCAAATTCTTTCAGGAATATAGCTCTTAATAGTTAATTTTAATTCGTGTAGTTTCACAAAATCCATTTAATACTGATTTAAAATTGAAACAATATAATCCACCTCATCCATTGTCAACACTGGACTCATTGGCAAACTCAAAACCTCTCGATGTATTTTTTCGGTAATTGGAAAGGACAAATCATTCAACGACTTAAAAGCTTTTTGCTGATGTGGCGGAATGGGATAATGAATCAGGGTTTGAATTCCGTTATCTAATAAATACTGCTGCAATTCGGCTCGGTTTTCAGATCGAATGACAAACAAATGAAAAACGTGATTGTTCGTCGAATCCCAGAACGGTAATACAATTTTCTCGTTATTAATCTCAGATAAATAACGTTTGGCAATTGCTCTTCTGATAGTATTCTCAACATCTAAATAAGGCAATTTGACATTCAAAAAAGCGGCTTGAATTTCGTCCAATCTTGAATTGACACCAATATATTCATTCTGATATTTAACTTCGGAACCATAATTTCGTAATGATCGTATCACTTTTTCCAATTCAGAATCATTGGTAACAACTGCTCCCCCATCGCCTAAGGCACCAAGATTTTTTCCAGGGTAAAAACTGTACGCAGCCCCCCCCGCCCCCGAAGGGGGAGCTAGGGAGCGTGTGAAATTAGTGTCTGAATCTATATTAGAATTTGGAATTTGGAATTTCTGCATTGGAATTTCTGCATTGGAATTTGGAATTTTATTTTTGGAATTTGGAATTTTATTTTTGGAATTTAATACTAATCCATGTGCTTGTGCCGCATCTTCAACAATCAAAAGATTATTTTTCTCAGCAATTTCACTTATTTTTTCCATTTCGGCTAGTTGTCCATAAAGATGCACCACCAGAATTGCCTTGGTTTTGGATGTTATTTTTTCTGAAATTAAATCGGGATTGAGATTGTAGGTTTCTAACCTTGGCTCTACCAAAACTGGCACCAAATCCGCTGCTATAATCGCTAAAATACTAGCAATATAAGTATTGGCTGGAACAATCACTTCGTCTCCTTTTTGCAATTTCCCCAATTGAATATAACCTTTGAAAATTAGGACCAAAGCATCAAATCCGTTGCCAACACCAATGCAATGTTTAGCTCCGCAATAGTTGGCAAAATTATTTTCGAATGTTGTGACTTCATTGCCCAAAATATACCAACCGTTTTCGAGAACTAATTTCAGTTTTTCCTGAAATGCAGTTTCATAAGGGGCGTTTATTTTTTTTAAGTCGAGGAATTGTATCATTGGGTGATGTCGTTATTTTTCAATTCGTTTTCTAAAAATTGTATCAATTGCTCTTTTTGAGGCAATTGCACTAGATATTTGCTTACAAATAATTTTTCTTCCATTCCAGCCAACGCATATTCGACCATTTTGTTTCCTTTTTCGGTGCAAAGTAAAATTCCAATGGTAGGACTGTCATCCATTTGTTTGACCTGATCATTATAATACCCCACATAACTATTAAGTTGCGATAGGTGTTCGTGTTTGAATTTATCTACTTTCAATTCAATAAGGATATGGCATTTTAGCAATCTGTGATAGAAAACCAAATCCACAAAACAATAATCCTCATCAATCAATATTCGTTTCTGTCGGGCTTCAAAACAAAATCCATTACCGAGTTCGATAATAAATTTTTCAAGATGGTTTATTAACGCTTCTTCCAATTGGTTTTCCTGAACAAGATGTGCGTTTGGCAAATTTAGAAAATCAAAAAAATAAATGGATTTTATAGCATCATTGGTGGTTTCTGGAATTATTTTGTTTTTTAATTCTCGGAATGCCAAATCAGTATTGGAGGACAAACCCACTCTTTCATAAGTTAACGTGGCAATTTGTCTTTCTAATTCCCGAACCGAAAGAGTATTTTTTATAATGGATAATTCGTAGAATTTGCGTTTTGTAGGTTCTTTTATTTTTATTAATTCTACAAAATGGGTGTAGGATATTTGAGTAAAAATTTGGGTGTAATAGGCTTCATCTTCTTCAATTTCAGACTTTTGTAATTCGGGGGTTGCTGACCCCCGTTTTTGGTTTTCTGATACTTGGGTCACTGACCCAAGTATCTCTAATTCCAATTCTTGGGTCACTGACCCAAGAATTTTATTGGAAGTGATTTTATTTTTAATTTTATCATAAGCGGGTAAAAAATTTAAAAAATCTATAAACAAATAGTAAGTATTAAAAAACTGTCTGCAACGAGAAAGTTCAGGTGCAGAAAGCCCTTTAATTTTAAGACTATTAGCCAATTCTTTTAACAATTTCGTCCCATATTTCGCTCTATCTTCTCCTTTTTGTTCAAACTCTACAATATAATATCCAATGAGCCAATTTCGTAAAGTGATGTGACTGTTCACTGCTTTTACCGCACTTTGCTGCAAGGTTTGGTGTGTTTCGTCAATAAAGGAAATTAGGTTTTGGAATTGCATATTGGTCAAATTTATTTTAAAATATTGTCAAGTTTCGTAAAATTAATGGTTGCCACTTCATAGAAATCCTGAACCATCGTACTTGCACCAAAACTTTCTTTCCAATAAGACAAACCTTCATTCAGTTTTCGGCCTTGATTTTCGTTGGATATTCCAAAGTCAAAAAAATGTTTGTCTTTGAAAGTTTCTGAAATCAAATGTTGAAATAACACATCCAATCCTCCCAATTCATTTTTGTCTTCTTTGCCAGAAATATATTGACAATGAGCTACATTATCGCTATCAAAAATAGTGGTTCCTGCCACAATAATTCCGTTTTGATACACATTAAATTGACGAATGTTTTCAGGAAATAAGGCTTTCAATTTTGTGATTTCTTCTAAACTATGTACGGGTTTGGCTTGGTGTTTTTGGGCTAAATTAGGAATTAATATTTCGTTCCAAAATTCCTCAAAATCAGCGACTTCTTTTATTTTAAAATCATTTGAAATTCCTTTTTGAATGCTTCTTTTTCTCAATTTGGACAAACTATTTTTCTTTGTCAAATCCAAAACAGCCAATGTATCTCTGCGTATTAATTGGGCTTCCGCCAAAAACAAAGCATAATGCAATTCGTCGGCAGGTTTTTGATGGTAAATGGAGGGCAATAACTTTAACTGTAATTTCTCGATTTTAATTTCATTCAAAAACGATAAAATACTTTTGAAAATTTCAAGAATCGAAGCTAATTTTAGTTTTTCGTTATAAACCAATCCGCCATAAGTCAAACCCTGATGCGAGAAAACTTCATTGCCAACCACATTCGCAGGAAGAACAGCCACCCATTTTTCGCCGTCCAAAATAACCAAAGAATAATCCTGAAATCTATCGGAATGATATTCCATAAAATCACGATGAAACAGGAATGTAGCATTTTTGGCTTGACCAATAAAAGCATTCCAGTTCTCGTAATCGTTTCCTATGTATGGTCTGACAGTATAATTCTTCACTGTTTTAATTTTGACTTTATAAAATTAAACAATTCATTTTGTTCCACCTTACTCTTCCATCTTCCATCTTCCCACTTCGTACCTCGTACCTCGTACCTCGTATATCGTATATCGTACCTCGTAACTCCCATCACATATTTCGTGTATAAAAATTATAATCTTTCAAAATGGTCTTTATAAAATCAATTTGATTTCCAGATTGATTTTTTATACCCGTAACACTTTCTATTTTTCTGGTCAAATTATGAATGGTTAGGGGATCATTACTTTTTTCGGCAACCAAAAAAGTGTCCTTAATAATTCGCATATCATTATCCGAAAGCTTGATTACCAATGGATAAATGGGTACATAAGCATCGCCAATCTCTTCAAGAATAGTGTTATTGATTGAAATATTATTTTTTAGCGTAATGACAGCCGTTCCTGCTGCCATATCGCCCATTCGCTGGGTTTTGCTATTGACTATCATTGCTACCAATCCGATTAGTCCGCCAAACATATTGTTTTCGACAATCCTAAAAAGCCAACGAATGAGATAATTACCAAAACTAGCTTGATAACCATCAATTTTAACCACTTTTATTTTTATCAACTTTTTTCCAATGGTTTGCCCTTCAAAAATACTTTCTAAGGTTACAGAATAAATCATTACTGGGAAGAAAAAAAGGATAATTACGGCAACTCTCGACCACATATCCACTCGATCTAGTAAATCGCCAATACCCATTACTATAAAAAAAATATAACTTACCGCTATAATATAGGCTGCTTTTATGAGCAAATCCAATAGGCTTGCCAACATTCTTTCGCCAACAGAGGCCGCTTTAAAATTTATTATAACATTTTGTGTTGTGCGAATGGATAATTCTGACATATTTCTTATTTTAGCCCTCGATGAGAGAAATTGCATTTATAAAAACCAATAAAGAAAAATGGCTTGAATTTGAGCAAGCTATTTTTGGTAAAGCTAAAAAAAATCCTGATGAAATGGCAAATTTATACATTCAATTAATGAATGATTTATCTTATGCCCAAACTTATTATGCCAAAAGCAAAACGGTGGTTTACCTAAACTATTTAGCCTCACAGATTTATCAAAAAATTTACAAGACCAAACGAACCGAAAGCAATCGATTGGTCTATTTCTTCAAAACCGAAGTGCCGCTGTTACTTTATGAATATCGAAGGTACTTGGTGTATGCTTTTGTCCTATTCTTTGCCACCGTTTTCCTCGGAGCTATTTCGGCTAGATACGATGCCGATTTTGTCCGATTAATTCTTGGAGATGGCTATGTCAACACAACTCTAGAAAATATAAAAGACGGAAATCCCGTGGCTATTTACAAATCTGGAAGCAATTGGGGGAGTTTTATTGGCATCACTTTCAACAATTTGAGGGTCGGGATGATGTGTTATATTTTCGGAATTTTTGGTGGCATTGGCACTTTTTATGTTTCGTTGCAAAATGCCATAATGTTAGGTTCTTTCCAATATTTTTTCTTCCAGCAAGGTGTTTTTTGGAAAAGCGTTCGGGGGATTTGGATTCACGGTTCGATGGAAATTTTTGGCATCGTGATAGAAACTGCCGCAGGTTACATTCTTGGGGCTTCCCTCCTATTCCCGAAAACCTATTCGAGGATGAATTCTTTTAAAATTGGTTTCAAAAACAGTTTCAAAATATTCTTGAGCACCGTTCCTTTTACCATTGCAGCAGGTTTTCTCGAAGGTTTTATTACAAGATATTCTATTGATATGCCCAACTGGCTAAGCAGTTTCATTATTCTGTTTACCTTGGCAATTATCTCTTTTTATTACCTGATTTATCCATTTATTGTTCACAAAAAAATCCAATCACTATGATATTCGAACTCTATAAAAAGCGTGATTTAAGCGCTAATTTCTCCGACACCACTGCTTTCTTCAAAACTTTTGGAAAGCATTATTTCAAAAATTATTTGGTCATCAACGGGATATTTTTGATGATATTGGTGGTTTTGATTTATTTCTTTTCCAAAGTTTATATGGAAGTGATTTTCTCTGGAATTTCAAATCCGCAAAATAATTCAAACTTTATAATGGATTATTTTAACAATAATATGATTCTCATTGCAGGAGGTTTTGTCCTTGCTTTTCTACTCATCGTTATTTTATCGATGCTCAGCGTCAGTTTCCCTGTCATTTATATGAAACTCGTGGAAAAAACAAATGGGAATGCTTTCTCTACTCAAGAAATTATCAATGGTTTGAAATCGAATATTGGCAAAATGATTGTATTCTTTTTGGGCAGCCTATTTATCATAACGCCTTTAGCTATAGTTGTCTTTGTTTTGCTTTTTTTACTTTGTTTTATTCTCATCGGGATTCCGTTAATTATCATTGTAGGTTCGGCATTTTTGTCTTGGATTACTTTGTCTTACTACGAATATAGTCTAAAAGATGTTGGCTATTTTACCGCTTTGGCAAATGGTTTTCGTTTGCTGAAACAAAAATTTTGGACTACCGTTGGCACTACATTTCTGATGATGATGCTGGTTCAAATCATCCAAGGATTTATCACGATGATTCCTTATGCAATCAGTATGATTTGGATGTTTACTTCAAC
>DMHA01000076.1:0-309 GCA_003449615.1 Flavobacterium sp. | reverse complement strand
GCCGTGATAATGGTGTTATCCATCTTGTTGAGTTACATTTTCAACAATTTTGTTGTCATCAATCAAGGGCTAATTTATTATGGTCTGCAAGAAGAAAATGAAAATAATTCCACCAAAAGTCAAATCGATTTAATTGGCACTGACCTTGAATAAACTAATTATACTTATTGTTTTTTTCTTTTGTTTCAATGCTGGAGCTCAGGATTCATTGGCTATAGCCAAAAAAGAAAAAATCGTTTTTACAGAAAAAGATGTTGTTGTCGATTCGGCTTTTGTCACATTAAAACCTTTTGCCAAAAATTTCAAAAA
>DMHA01000077.1:5352-10023 GCA_003449615.1 Flavobacterium sp. | reverse complement strand
AAAATACAAATACTCAAGCCTTGATTGATTCTTTTTTGGGCTCTTTCAAAAACGTTGTGTTTGCTTTTTGAACTGTTTCTGTCCACCAAAATACAAGTTCGTTTATAGAAAAACCCAAACAATGGAATTTTTGCCAATTCTTGTTTGCCGACAAAAACAAAGGGCTTATCGACCGAAGCAAGCATCAACATAATATCTACCATCGAAGTGTGATTGGCAATAAACATATAGCTTTTATCGGAATCGAATTCTTGCTGTTTATCAATTTTATAATAAAATCCCATTCCAAATAGGATGACTTTAGCCCAAATTCTTGCCATTTTAAAGAAATAAGGATAACCACTTTCGGACAGAATGGACAGCACCAAAAAAGGAAACATAATAAGAATAGGAATGGCCATCATTACATAAAACCAAACACGCCAAATAGACCAAAAAATAATTTTTATTCCTCTCATAGTTTTCAAAAGTAAGTAAAACTATGCTATTATTTATAAAAGCTGTAAATTTGGAAACTAAAAAACTAGTTCTTTTGGAAATAGTGTGAACATTTAGTTTATTTTTTCAAACCATTAAGATATTAAGGTTCATTAAGCGGACTGAAACTTAATTTTCTTAATAGTCTTAATGGTTTATTTATTGTTAAACTTCAAACAGGCTAACTGAATTAATTTTAATTGTTTTAGCTTTTCACACAAAACCCAACAGAAGAAACAAACTTAATAAAGAGAGCGAGATTGCTTTGCTTCGTGCCTCGCAACTCCTCACAATGACATTACAATGGCAAAAATACTCACGGGCGTTCAAAGCACAGGAACCCCACATTTAGGAAACTTATTGGGCGCAATCATTCCTGCAATCGAATTATCGAATAATCCTGAAAATGAATCCTTCCTTTTCATCGCCGATTTACATTCGATTACTCAAATTAAAGACGGAAAAACATTAAGAGAAAATACATACAGCACCGCAGCCGCTTGGCTTGCCTGTGGTTTGAATGTGGACAAAGTGGTTTTCTATCGCCAGTCTGATGTGCCTCAAACTGCTGAATTGTCTTGGTATTTGAGTTGTTTTTTCCCTTTTCAAAGGTTGACCTTGGCACATTCTTTCAAAGACAAATCCGATAGATTAGAAGATGTCAATGCAGGATTATTTTCCTATCCGATGCTGATGGCTGCCGATATTTTGTTATATGATGCGGAATTTGTCCCTGTGGGGAAAGACCAATTGCAACACCTTGAAATTACACGCGATGTGGCTTCTCGTTTCAATCACCTTATGGGAGAAACTTTTGTAATTCCCGAACCCAAAATTCAAAAAGATAGTATGCTTATTCCGGGAACCAATGGCGGAAAAATGAGCAAATCGGCCAATAATATTATCAATATATTTTTGGATGATAAATCCTTGCGCAAACAAGTAATGGGCATCGTAACCGACAGCACACCACTCGAAGCTCCAAAAAATCCAGAGACTTGCAATGCTTTTGCTATTTATTCTTTGTTGGCCAATGAAGAACAAATTGCAACAATGAAAGCCAATTATTTGGGAGGAAATTTCGGTTACGGCCACGCCAAACAAGCCTTGTTTGAACTGATTGTAGAAAAATTCAAAACCGAAAGAGAGCTATACAGTTATTACATCAACCACCTCGAAGAAGTAGATGCTTTATTGAAAATTGGAGCCCAAAAAGCTACCATTATTGCTAATGGAGTTTTGGCAAGGGTGAGAGAAAAACTGGGGTTTGAGTAAATGGGTAAAAAAATAAAATAATTCCCTAAAGAATATGAAATAAGCATTTATTTTTATTCACTCATCTCCACAAAATATTTATAAAACAAAGGTATCGTTTGAATCCCTTTCAAGTAATTGAAAATTCCAAAATGTTCGTTTGGCGAGTGAATAGCATCGCTGTCCAGACCAAATCCCATCAGGATGGTTTTGCTTTTGAGTTCTTTTTCGAATAATGCCACAATTGGAATGCTTCCGCCAGAACGCACCGGAATTGCAGGAACTCCAAAGGTTTCTGTATAAGCTTTGTTGGCGGCTTTGTAGCCAATGCTGTCCGTTGGGGTTACATAACCTTGTCCGCCGTGATGCGGTTTTACTTTTACTTTCACTCCAGCTGGTGCAATGCTAGTGAAATGTTTAGTAAACAATTCGGTAATTTCCTCCCAATCTTGATTTGGAACCAAGCGCATCGAAATTTTGGCGAAAGCCTGACTTGCAATAACGGTTTTAGCACCTTCGCCCATATAGCCACCCCAAATTCCGTTCACGTCCAATGTGGGTCTGATGGAGTTTCTTTCATTGGTAACATAGCCTTTTTCGCCGTAAATATCATTTAAATCTAATGCTTTTTTATAGTTCTCTAAATTGAAAGGGGCTTTGGCCATTTCGGCTCTTTCTTCGGTGGAAAGTTCTTGCACTTTATCATAGAAACCAGGAATAGTCACGTGATTATTTTCATCGTGAAGTGAAGCAATCATTTTTGCCAAAACATTGATGGGATTGGCAACTGCACCGCCATACAAACCTGAATGTAAATCGCGGTTTGGGCCAGTCACTTCTACTTCAACATAACTCAAACCACGCAATCCAGTGGTAATAGAAGGTTGCTGATTGGAAATCATTCCAGTATCTGAAATTAAAATCACATCGTTCTTTAGTTTTTCTTGGTTGCGTTCTACAAACCAACTCAAACTTTTGGAACCAATTTCTTCTTCGCCTTCAATCATAAATTTGACGTTACAAGGCAAAGTGTTCGATTGAATCATGTATTCCAAAGCTTTTATGTGCATATACATTTGACCTTTGTCATCGCAAGAACCACGTGCAAAAATGGCACCATCGGGATGAATTTCAGTTTTTTTGATAACAGGCTCAAATGGTGGTGAAGTCCACAATTCGATTGGGTCAGCAGGTTGCACATCATAATGTCCGTAAACCAAAACGGTTGGTAAATTTTTGTCGATGGTTTTTTCGCCATAGACAATCGGGTTTCCAGGTGTATCACAAATTTCGACAAAATCGCAACCTACATTTTTCAGACTTGCTTTTACGGCATTGGCAGTTTTGAGAATATCTTGATGGTATGCAGCATCGGCACTAACTGAAGGGATTTTCAACAATTCGATTAATTCGGCAATAAAACGCTCTTTGTGTTCTTGAATGTATGATTTTATGGTTTCCATGATTTGTTTTTTTGAGTTTCAAAAGTACAAAAAATCACCCAAATATTTTTAAGTTATTTTCTTTGAAAGTAATAAGTTATGATTATCTTTGCACTCTAATTTTGCGGGTATGGTGAAATTGGTAGACATGCCAGACTTAGGATCTGGTGCCGCAAGGCGTGTAGGTTCGAGTCCTATTACCCGCACTTTTTAAAACACAAAACCCTTAAAATCAATTTTTTAAGGGTTTTTTATTGTGTCGAAAACAATAGATTCGCGTTCTATCAAAATAAAATTATTTTGTTCCCAAGATAATTTTCAGCTCTCTTTTTATTAATTTTAAATGTTGTGAAAACATAAAATCATAAAAGGGTTCCAACTTTTCTTCTTTTCTTGCTTTTTCAAGGGCTTTATAATATTTTAATCTGTCTTCTTTTAGAACAAAAGTATAAGGTATTTTGAATTGATTTTGAACATAATTCATCAACAGTCTGGATGTTCTACCGTTGCCATCACCAAATGGATGTATGCTCACAAAAGTGAAATGAATTTTGAAAGCCAATTCCATTTTTTGCCTAAATGTTTTTACTTTTTGCAGTTCTGAATTTGTTTCTTTGATAAAATCATTAACCATTTTTGGAACTTTTTTATAATCAGGAAAATATCGGCTTCCGGCTCTTACCGAACAAAGTCTAAATTCTCCTTTTGAAATATCAAAATCGCCACCAATAGTACTGACCAATCCGCCTGTGCTTTTTACAACCAATCCAGCAAGTTCTTGGATAAAATTTATATTTATTTGTGTGTTCTCCTTTGAATAATAATTCATAAATAGAAATGCTTTGTAAAAATCAGAAACCATTAAATGATGCTCGTAAGGTTTGGTTGCAGCCGTTTTTCCAAACTCCAATAAATTGACTACTTGGCTTTCGGTTAGTGTGCTTCCTTCAATAGCTGTTGAGTGATGCGTTAGTGAATAGGCTATATATTTTTCGTGATTTATAATATTGTTTGATAACTCGTAGTATTGTTTACTCAAGTCTTCTATTTCTTTATAATCGATTGTAGTTTTCATAACTCAAATGTAATAAAAAGTTAGGTTGAAATTCAATTGCATCTATTTCAAAATATTAGAATTTTATCAGTACAAAATAAATTTTATCCTTAAATCTTGTATAAGTAACAGTTTTCAAATATTCAGAGCAAGCACCTTTAATTTTTTTCTTTTTTTGAATCGTTTGCACTGATTGATAATTGTTTAAAATTATTTATTTTCTTAAATTCATAAATCATTTAATTTCAAATAAATGTATCTTCGGGGTCTGATTTGCAAAAGTATTCATTTTAGAAATTACATTGTTATTTTAGAAAAACACAAAACTATGAACCTAAAAAACTCCCAACTCATCGTTGACAATTGGATAAAAGAACACGGTGTTCGCTACTTCAATGAACTCACGAATATGGCACAACTTACTGAAGAAGTAGGCGAAGTTGC
>DMHA01000077.1:0-5248 GCA_003449615.1 Flavobacterium sp. | reverse complement strand
AAAGACCTTGGCGAGGAATTGGCCGATGTGGTTTTCGTAGTTTTATGCTTGGCAAACCAAACAGGGATTGATTTACAGGAAGCATTTGATAAAAAAATGGACTTGAAATCAATTCGAGATAAAGACCGCCACAAGAACAATGAAAAGCTAAAATAATTATGATTTGTAAATGAGTATAGGTAAATTGCACCCCAAAATTATTTGAGTAAAAAGTTATAACTCAACTCATAATTCATAACTCATAATTAAAAATATGAATTTACTACTGAAATCTGAAATCTTAAATCTAACCCGAGCGGCAGCGAACTGGCGAAGCAAATCTAAAATAAAAATAACAGGTTCCAAAAGTGAAACCAATAGGCTGTTGTTATTACAGGCTTTGTTTCCAAATATTAGTTTAGAAAACACCTCCAATTCTGATGACAGCGAAGTGATGCAAAAAGCATTGGCTTCGAACTCCCAAATCCCAACTCCCAACTCCCTGCTTATAGACATTCATCACGCAGGAACGGCAATGCGTTTTCTTACCGCTTATTTTGCTGTGAATGAAGGACGAGAAGTAGTTTTGACTGGTTCTACAAGAATGAAGGAAAGAACAATAAAAGTTTTGGTCGAAGCATTGCAGCAATTAGGAGCAAATATTTCTTATGAAAATCAAGAAGGCTATCCACCCATTCGAATCAATGGACAAAAAATCACAAAAAATCAAGTTAGTATTCCTGCAAATGTCAGTAGCCAGTACATTTCGGCATTATTGTTAGTAGCCCCAAAGTTAGAAAATGGTCTCGAATTGACTTTAGTAGGCGAAATTACTTCTATTCCATATATCAAAATGACATTGGCATTACTTAACGAAATCGGAGTAAAAACAACTTTTGAAAACAACATTATTACAGTTAAACCATCAACAATAAACAATAAACCACAAACGCTTACTGTGGAATCCGATTGGAGTTCAGCCTCCTATTTTTTTAGCATTGTAGCTTTATCTGAAATAGGAACTCAAATTACATTATCGAGTTACAAACAAAATAGTTTGCAAGGCGATTCAGCTTTGGTCGAAATATATAAAAATCTTGGAGTTGAGACTGTTTTTGAAAACAACTCAATTATTTTACGAAAATCTGCAATCTGCAACCTGCAACCTGCATTCTACAATCTAAATTCTTCGCCCGATATTGCCCAAACCATTGTTGTAACCTGTCTGGGTTTAGGAATTGGATGTCATTTGACGGGACTTCATACCTTGAAAATTAAAGAAACCGACCGATTAGAAGCACTAAAAATTGAAATGACAAAATTAGGAGCCAATGTCTCGGTAACGAATGATAGTTTGACTTTAGAACCATCTACTACAATAAATTCAGAAGTAAAAATCGCTACCTACAACGACCACCGAATGGCAATGGCATTTGCACCATTGGCTCTAAAAATACCCATAATCATCGAAAATGCTGAAGTGGTCTCAAAATCATACCCAGATTTTTGGGAAGATTTAAAAAGTATAGGTTTTCTTTCGGAAAGTATTTGATAGTAAAAAAAGTCGGGATGACTGGATTCGAACCAGCGACCCCTAGCACCCCATGCTAGTACGCTACCTGGCTGCGCTACATCCCGAATTAATTTTTTTGCAAATATAATAAAAGAAAATAAACCACGAAACACTTGACAACGCCTATCTTATAATAGTATATTTGCAGCAATTTAAAGTTAAAGCTTAGAAGTTAAGAGTTAAGTGTAAAACATCTTAATGCTCCATTCAACTTCTGACTTCTAACTTCTGACTTCTAACTTCTGACTTCTAACATCTAACTTTTTCAAATGAAATTATCACATTTTCAATTCAATTTACCCAAAGAACTTCTTGCAGAATATCCAGCCGAAAACAGAGACGAATCGCGTTTGATGGTTATTGACCGAAAAAAACAAACCATCGAACACAAAACTTTCAAAGATGTTATCAATTATTTTGATGAAGGCGATGTCTTGATTTTAAATAACACGAAAGTTTTTCCAGCACGTTTGTATGGAAACAAAGAAAAAACTGGTGCCAGAATCGAAGTTTTTTTGTTGAGAGAACTCAATGCCGAGCAAAGACTTTGGGATGTTTTGGTAGATCCAGCTCGTAAAATTCGTATCGGAAACAAATTATATTTTGGCGATGACGACTCATTAGTAGCCGAGGTAATTGATAATACCACCTCTCGCGGAAGAACTTTGCGGTTTCTGTATGACGGTTCTTATGATGAATTTAGAAATAAATTGACCGAATTGGGAGAAACTCCTATTCCAAAATACATCAGCAGAGACGTAACTCCCGAAGATGCCGATCGTTACCAAACCATTTATGCCAGAGAAGAAGGCGCTGTAGCTGCACCAACTGCTGGTTTACACTTTTCTAAACATTTGTTGAAAAGATTAGAAATCAAAGGAGTAAAATTTGCCGAAGTAACCCTTCACGTAGGTTTAGGAACCTTCAATCCTGTTGAGGTTGAAGATTTATCCAAACACAAAATGGATTCCGAAGAGTTGAAAATTACCCAAGAAGCCTGTGATATTGTTAATGATGCAAAAGAAAAAAAGAAACGTATTTGTGCAGTAGGAACAACCTCTATGCGAGCTATAGAAAGCTCAGTTTCCTCTCAAAAAACACTAAATCCTTTTGATGGTTGGACTAATAAATTTATTTTTCCTCCACACGATTTCAGCGTAGCTACCTGTATGATAACAAATTTTCACACACCAAAATCAACTTTATTGATGATGATTTCTGCTTTTTGCGGTCACGATCTAATGAAAAAAGCTTATGATGAAGCCATCAAAGAAGGATACAAATTCTATTCTTATGGCGATGCGATGTTAATCATCTAAAAAACTTCTAATAAACCATTAAGAGTTTTTATTTTTTAAAATAATAATCGGCTGTTACAAAAACTTGTGACAGCCGTTTTTTTTATAAACACCGTAGTAATCCAAAATAAACATAATATTTTTGGAATTAAATCCAAAATAAACATAATATTTTTGGAATATAATCCAATAAAAACATAATAATTTTGGATTTAAAACTAAAATTATTACTTTTGTTCTATCAAAAATAAATTTTTATGATAAGAAGAGAACAAACAAACTATGCCAAAGCACGATTATTCAAAGGGAAAGCGCTACTAGTTTTTGGGCCTAGACAAGTAGGGAAAACTACTTTTGTCCAAAACCTAATCGCGGACCTAAATAAAAAAACACTTTCCCTGAACGGAGACGAATCGGATGTGATTGTTTTATTCGAAAATCCAAACGTTACAAAACTCAAATCCATCATTGGCGACAATGAAATTTTAGTTATTGACGAAGCACAACGCATTACAAATATTGGAATTGTACTAAAAATTATTGTGGATCAAATTAAATCAGTACAAGTTATCGCCACAGGTTCTTCTAGTTTTGAATTGGCAAACAAACTCAACGAACCCTTGACAGGAAGAAAGTATGAAATGTATTTATTCCCATTGGCTTTTTCCGAAATGGTCGCCCACAATGGTCTGTTGGAAGAAAAAAGAGCTTTAGAAAACCGACTTATTTACGGCAATTATCCAGAAATAATTACTAATCCAATAGAAGCCAAAGAACACATTAAATTAATTGCCAACAGTTATTTGTACAAAGATTTGTTTCTGTTGGAGCAAATTTCAAAACCAGTTTTGCTTCAAAAAATTGTAAAGGCTTTGGCTTTGCAAGTGGGTAGTGAGGTTAATTATAGCGAGTTGAGCAAACTGATTTTAATAGACAACAAAACCATCGAAAAATATATTGACTTGCTCGAAAAAGCATTTGTGGTTTTCAAGCTTCCTGCATTATCAAACAATATTCGAAACGAAATTAAAAAAGGCAGGAAAATCTATTTTTATGACAATGGAATCATCAATGCAGTTACAGGAAATTTTAATCCTTTGGCACAAAGAACCGACATAGGCAGTTTGTGGGAAAACCATATTATTAGCGAACGAATCAAACACCTGAATATCCAGCAAAGCGAATCAAATTCATTTTTTTGGAGAACTACACAGCAACAGGAAATAGATTATATTGAAAAAAACGCAGATCAAATTTTGGCTTGTGAAATAAAATGGAAGCCTAAAACCAAGTATAAAATTCCAGTAACATTTTTGGTAAATTATGAAAATGTAACTTCAAAATTAGTTTCCCCCGAAAACTATGAAGCGTTTTTGTTGGAATAAATCCTAAAATCAGCTTTTAGATAAATTTGTAACAACCGTTTTTTATAAGAAACTTAAAAGGATTGATGTAAAAAAACTGCAAATTATTTTAATATATTTAGCCTAGAAGTTTCGCCAATTTAGAGATTAAGTTGATTTTTGTTTTTACTTTTGCAGTCTAAAAATTATATAATGTATAGAAGTCATAACTGTGGCGAATTGAACGCCTCTCACATCAATACCGAAGTTACACTTGCGGGTTGGGTTCAAAAATCTCGGGATAAAGGATTTATGAATTGGGTCGATTTGCGCGACCGTTACGGCGTTACCCAATTAATTTTTGACGAAAGTCGTTCTCAAAAAAAAGTTTTTGAATTAGCCAAAACCCTAGGTCGTGAATTCGTAATTCAAGCCAAAGGAACCGTTATCGAACGTGAAGCCAAAAACAAAAACATTCCAACTGGCGATATCGAAATCCTGGTTACTGAACTTAAAATTTTAAATTCATCTTTAACTCCGCCCTTTACAATCGAAGACGAAACCGATGGTGGCGAAGATATACGAATGAAATACCGCTACCTCGATATTCGTCGCAATCCTGTAAAAAACAATCTGCTTTTTCGCCATAAAGTAGCGATGGAAGTTAGAAAATACCTTTCGGATTTAGATTTCTGTGAAGTAGAAACGCCTTATTTAATCAAATCGACTCCCGAAGGTGCCAGAGATTTCGTGGTTCCTTCTCGAATGAACGAAGGACAGTTTTATGCTTTGCCACAATCGCCTCAAACCTTCAAACAATTGTTGATGGTGGGAGGAATGGACAAATATTTCCAAATTGTGAAATGTTTCCGTGACGAAGATTTGCGTGCCGATCGTCAGCCCGAATTTACACAAATCGATTGCGAAATGGCATTTGTTGAACAAGAAGATATTTTGAATGTTTTCGAAGGATTGACTCGCCATTTATTAAAGGAAATCAAAGGAATTGAAGTAGAAAAATTTCCAAGAATTACTTATGATTATGCGATGAAAAC
>DMHA01000316.1:236-17621 GCA_003449615.1 Flavobacterium sp. | reverse complement strand
CCCATCATTTCATAACCTACCATAAATTTTTTGACCGAAGCCGAACGCAATAAAGGCGGGTAAAAGTGCATGTGAAACAACCATTCCTCGTGTTTATTTCCGTCAGTTGGCGCTTGATGAATTCCTGAAGAATAGGGGAATGAAGTTTCAAAAAGATTGTCGTATTTCGATGTCAATTGTTTTAAAATTATAGCATAAGCTGCAACTTCTTCTTCATTAAAATCGGTAATTTTAGTTACATGACGTTTGCAAACTATCAAAGTTTCAAATGGCCAAATCGCCCAAAAAGGAACTAAAGCTACAAAATGTTCGTTTTCGATTACAATTCGCTCTTTGGCTTCTAACTCTTTTTCTAGGTAATCTAATAGTAAGTTACTTCCGTTTTTATCAAAATAGGCTTTCAAACTATTTTGTGTTTTTTCAACTTGTGTGGGCAAGGAGGATTGAGCCCAAATTTGACCGTGTGGATGTGGATTGCTGCAGCCCATTACACTTCCCTTATTTTCAAAAATCTGAACGTAATTAATGTAATCTACATTTCCTAAAGTGGTATATTCTTTTTGCCAAGTGCGAATAATTTCTTCAATTGTAGGCAAATCCATTTCTGGTAGCGTAATATTGTGTTTTGGCGAAAAACAAACTACTCGCGAGATACCTCTTTCGGGTTTAGCTTTAAAAAATGTCATTTCATTGTTTTCAACAAAATCTATTTCTTCTTGTTTTAAAGCTGCAAAATCATTATCAAAAACAAACGAACTAGTGTATTGCGGATTTACTTCTCCATTAGCACGAACGTTTCCTGGACACAAATAACATTCAGGATCGTATTCTGGCCTTCCATCATTGGCAACAGATTCTTTTTGACCTTGCCAAGGACGTTTAGCTCTATGAGGAGAAACCAAAACCCATTCGTTAATTAGCGGATTAAATCTTCTGTGAGGATCTTCGTATATATCAAATTTTTTCATTATCAATTAATTTTTATACAATGATGTTCCGTTAGACACTTTTACATCATAAATTTTTAAATCGATATTAAATTTATCTAAATATAATTTGGTGAATTTTTCTTTTATAACTGTTTCACTTCCCTTTTTTACTAAATTGATGGTGCAACCACCAAATCCACCTCCCATTAATCTGGAACCAATTACAACTTCTTCAGCTTTGGCCAAATCTACTAAATAGTCTAATTCGGCGCAACTTACTTCGTAGTCTTTAGATAATCCTTCGTGGGTTTCAAACATTAATTTTCCTAATGTTTTAATATCGCCTTTGTCGAGTGCTTCACAAGCCTGAATAACACGTTTGATTTCTTTAACGGCATATAAACTCCTTCTGAAAACATTGTCTGACATTTTAGATTTTAGATTTATCATGTGATTTTCATCACAATCACGGAAACTTTCAATTTCAGGATAATTTTCTTTAACGATGCTCAATCCTTCGTTACATTCTATTCGTCTATTATTATACTCGGATGTAAATAAAGAATGTTTTACGTTGCTATCAAACAATATTAAAGAATAATCAGCAAAATCAGCATCGTGGTAGGTATAATCCAAAGTGCGACAATCAATTTTTATCACTTTATTTTCCAAACCCATAACGCTGGCAAACTGATCCATAATACCACAGTTGATGCCTACCCAGTGTTCGGCACTTTGTCCCATTAGTGCCATTTCAACAGGTTTGATATCCAATTCAAACATTTCTTTAATGCCAAATAAAAATCCACATTCTAAAGCTGCCGATGAAGACAAACCTGAACCGGTGGGAATATTACTGCTGAAGGCACAGTTGAAACCGCCAATTTCAAACCCTTTTAATTTCAATTGAAACAATACACCACGCAAATAATTAGTCCAGACGATATCGCTTAAGACTTCTTCTTTTGTTACATCTATAACTACTGATTCATCCAAATCAATAGCGTGAATATTAGCAAAATTTGAATTGTTTTTTTCGAATGCAAAACAAATAATTTTATCAATGGCTGCTGGCAAAACGTATCCATCGTTATAATCAATATGCTCTCCAATAATGTTTATTCTTCCAGGAGACAAAACTACTTTGTCTGCTGCTGAGTTAAAAGTTTTCTTGAAAAAGTCGGAGGTGGTTTTAATTAAAATATCATTCATAATTATTGATATTTGATGGTATGATTTTTTTTAGCATTTTTTTTAATACATTTTGAGTAATAAGATTAAAAACAAATAAAGTATATTAACGTGGTCGCAACAAATAATTTGATAAAATAATTAGTTGCAAAATACGACTTATGTTTTATTTGCATACTTTTTTTGTCAAAATTATAAAACAAATATAAATTAATTTTTTAATTTTACATACCAGTACCTACCAGTTTATTTTGTAAATTAAAAAAAATAAAAATATTTAATGAAATTCATACAAATACAGAATAATAAGCGGATTCCCAAATACAAGCAAATTATCTTTTCTGTTGAAAAAACAATAGAAGAGGGTGGCTTAAAAAAGGGCGAAAAACTGCCCTCTATTAATAAACTCTGTCTTGAATTTTCTATTTCACGTGATACAGTGTTGCAGGCATATCAAGAGCTTAAAAAGCGAGGTATAATTTATGCTATTCTTGGAAAAGGATATTATGTAAAAAGCACTGAAATCAATATAAAGCATCGAATTTTTTTGCTTTTCGATGAGCTAAATAGTTTCAAGGAAGACCTCTATAATTCATTTTTATGTAATGTTGGAAAAGGGGTTCAAGTTGATATTTATTTTCATCATTTTAATGCCAAAGTTTTTCAAAAACTCATCGATGATAATAATGGGAATTACACCAAATATATTATTATGCCAACAAATTTGATTGGTGCTGCAACAGCTATAAAAACCCTACCAGTAAATGAAGTTTATATCTTAGATCAAACAAATCCTGAGTTAATTGAGTTTCCTGCAATATATCAAAATCATCAAAAAGACATCTATAATTGTTTGTTAAGAGGGAAAAATAAATTGAACAAATACCAAAATTTAATCTTAATTTTTCCTGGATTTAGAGAACCATTGGGAATGAAAATTGGGTTTGAAAATTTTTGTAAAGACTTTGGTTTTTATCATGAAGTTATTACAGAATTTAATAAAAGAGAAATAAAAAAAGCAGAGGTTTATATCATTCCTAATGATAGAGATTTAGTTCAAGTTATAGAAAAAGCTAAAATTCAAAATCTAATAATTGGCGAAGACTTTGGTGTTATTTCTTATAATGAGACTCCATTAAAAAAAATTGTTGAAAATGGAATAACTACTATTTCAACCAATTTTGAATTGATGGGCAAAATTCTTGCTCAAATGATTTTAAAAAATAAAAAGAATCAAATAGAAAACAAATGCCATTTGATTCTAAGAAATTCATTGTAAAAATAATATTTGACGATATTGTATTGTTGGTGTATTTTACAACAATTGGAGTGTTCTCTCTAAAGCCATTCCTCTGGAACCTTTTATAAGAATGGAACTGTTTTCTATTTTTATTTCGTTTAAATATTGAGAAAACGCATCGAAAGTTTCAAAAAAGTGAAAATTTTTCTGGTTTACTTTTTGGCAATAAAATTCTTTTCCGATGAAGAAAGAAGTAGCTTTATTATTGTTTGAAACCATATTTATAATTGTTTTATGCTCATCAGGACTTTCTGTTCCTAACTCGAACATATCTCCCAAAATCATTACTTTATTGCAGTCATTTAATTGTAAAAAATTTTCGATTGCTACTGCCATACTACTAGGATTCGCATTATAAGCATCAAGAATAATTCGATTAGTTTCTTTTGTTATTAATTGGGAGCGATTATTTTGGGGAATATAACTTTCTAATGCGTGTTTTATTTCCTTCTCTTCAACCCCAAAGTATTTTCCGATAGTAATAGCGGCATTTATATTATTGCCATTATACATTCCAATCAAATGTGTTTTTATAAGTAAATTTGAAAAATGGATTTCTACATAAGGATTTGCTGCAATAGAACTAATATTGACATTGGCATTTTCCTTATTGATTCCAAAAGAATACAGTTTTAGATGTTTTGATTTTTCGACTTGAATTTTATCATCAAGGTTGATGAATGCTAATTTATCATTTGCAGATATAAAATTATACATTTCGCTTTTTCCTTGAATAACGCCTTCAACACCACCAAATCCCTCTAAATGTGCTTTTCCAAAATTGGTAATATAACCAAAATCAGGTAGAGCCAATTCACATAAAAATTCAATTTCTTTTTTATGATTGGCGCCCATTTCTACAATTCCTATTTCGGTTTGGCTATTGAAAGATAATAATGTCAAAGGCACTCCAATATGATTATTGAGATTTCCTAAAGTGGCTTTTGTTTTGAATTTTTTTGAAAGAACTGCATTTATCAATTCTTTAGTGGTAGTTTTTCCGTTGCTTCCTGTAAGTGCAATTATGGGTATTTTTAAATACTTGCGATGGAATTTTGCCAGTTCTTGCAGGGCAAATAAACTATTTTCGACTAAAATTGTTCTTTGGTCAATCCAATAATTTTCATTATCAATGATTACAAAAGAAGCTCCATTGTTGAGTGCGTCTTGAGCAAATGTATTGGCATCAAAATTTTCACCTTTTATGGCTACAAACAATGAATTTGGCTCAATTTTTCTGGAATCAATTGAAACCGAATTGCATTTTAAAAAAAAGTTATGAATGTAAGGGATATTCATATCAAAAATGATTTAAAAAATAAAAGCCCTAATCAAAGGGCTTTTATCGTTATTGTGAAATGAATTAATTTCTTGCAGTTTTCTTCTTCTCAGATTTTGCACCCACTTTAGACATTGCACATCTGAAACCAATGTAATCAGTAGCCATATCTTGGGGGAAATACCTTCTTGAAGCTGGGTCTAACCAATAGGCCCTATCTCTCCAGGAACCTCCTTTGTAAACCCTTACATTGTCATCTACCAAAGTAGTTCTCTTATTGTTTTTGTCGTATTTTCTAACCATATTTCCTAAACTATCTACGCCAACATTGTGCTTAGGAGAGTTGTACATTGCTTTTTCTTCTTTTTGTTTTTGGGTTTCATTTTCAGTATCAGCAAAGTTAAAATATCTTGTTGATTGTCTATCTCCATCTCTGTAATTGATATTGTAACTTTTATCAAAATTTTGCCTCAAATAAGTTTCGTTTTCGTCAACTGGAACTTGAGCAATTTGACCTGAAAAACTTGTAGCTATTTTTTTGCCATTGCTAAGGGTTGCATATTGAATACTATCAGTACTAATAATTTTTATTTTACCATCTTTCCCAATTTTATTTTTGGTATATTGATTACCTCTAAAATAGTTAAAATCATTTGCTTCGTTATCTACAATTGGTCTGTAAACATCCATTACCCATTCAGCAACATTTCCTGCCATATCATACAATCCAAAATCATTTGCTGGATATTTTTTTACCTGATTTGTAATGTCGGCACCATCATCAGACCAACCTGCAATTCCACCATAATCGCCATTTCCTTGTTTGAAATTGGCCAATTGATCGCCTTTGGTTTGTCTTTTTCCTGAACGAGTATAATCTCCAGACCATGGATATTTTTTCTGTCCTTTATATAAATTGTATTCTCTTTGTCCTACATCGGCGGCAGCTGCATATTCCCATTCAGCTTCGGTTGGAAGTCTGTATTCAGGAAGAATAATTCCAGAAGAGCGTGTTGCATAACTTGGTTCAATTACATTTACTTTATTGTTTTTTGGGTCTTTAGTAGCTGTGTTGGCATTTTTATTTTTCTTTGCGTTTTTGCCACCAGCTATAACTATATCTGCATTCCCACCAAAAGCGGATGTTGGGGAGTTCAAATAGGTTTCGGTATCAAAATTAGCATCAGCAGAAACATCATTTGTTTTGGCATTCTTTTTTATGTATCCGCTTTTTTCTAACAATGCTTCATTTACACGGTTTGTTCTCCATTTAGCAAATTCAACCGCTTGAATCCAGTTTACTCCTACAACTGGATATTCAGAATAGGAGGGATGCCTCAAATAATTATTGGTCATAGTTTCGTTATAGCCTAATCTATTTCTCCAAACCAAAGTGTCTGGCGAAGCACCATCGTAAATATTTTTGTAATTGGGTTCGCTGGGTGGAAATACCTTTTTAGTCCAATCTAAATATTCCAAATACATCGCATTGGTAACTTCAGTTTCATCCATATAAAAGGATTGAACGTGTTGTTGTGTTGGGGTGTTATTCCAATCGTGCATAACATCATCTTGCACTTTTCCCATTGTAAAGGTCCCACCTTCGACAAAGATTAAACCTGGGCCAGCTTCTTGTTTTTTTGAGGATTTTTTGCTATCTACATTCCATCCAGTTCCTTGTGAAGTGTTTCTTGAACTTGATTTTTTACTACAACTAGCAAAACCAAAAATTAAAATCATCGATAACATCAAACGTAGGGTCATAATTTTATTTGCTTTCATACTCTTTAAATTGGTAATAATTTTAGTGGTGCAATATAATAATTAACCACTAAATCACAATAAATAATTTATTTTTATTGATTAAATTGTACATTAAAAATTAATGTTCAAAACAAAAACGCAAATTTATACTATTTATTATTAAAATAACACTAAATAATATATTTTTACTCCAGTAATATTTTTCTAATTATTGCGTTAAAGAAAACAATGAAAAAACAACTCTTTATTTATTTATTTCTAGTTCCTTTTGTTGCTTTGTCACAGATTAAGGGAGATGTTGCTATTGAATGGCGAGAAACAAATGAAATGTTTTTTGGTGACAACAAAATAAATATTCCAAACTTTGTGGGTAATAGCTTTAACTATGACTCATCTAAAAAGGCTATTTCTTTTATTTTTAACCTCAATTTATCTACTGTTTCTAATGGTAATTCCATACAACTTTCAAATATAGTCTATGAATCGTTAGACCAAACCCAATTAGGAGGCTTAGATTTAACTAATATTCCTAAAACCACTTCAGAATTCCTTCAAATTAATGAGTCAAGAGATTTGAAACAGGCTTTCCTTATTTTATCCCCAATTATTAAAGATGCCACTGGATTCAAACGAATTCAATCTTTTTCTTACTCAATAAGTGGGAGTAATACTTCGACTAAAACGGCACAAACCTATAAAACTAATAGTATAATTAATTCTGTTTTGGCTACTGGAGATTGGTATCAATTTTATATAGAAAAATCAGGAGTTTATAAAATTTCAAAAAGCTTTCTACAACAATTAGGTCTTAATTTGAATGGACTTGACCCCAAAAAAATTAAATTGTATGGAAACGGAGGAAGAATGTTGCCCTTATCCAACGAAACCTATTACCCTATCGATTTAACTGAAAATGCCATTCAAATTATTGGCGAAAGCGATGGTGTTTTTGATAATGAAGACTATATTTTGTTTTATGCAGAAGGGGTTGATACTTGGAGCGAAGAAAGTCAAACCTACGTTAATTTATATGACACTAAATCCTATTATTATATTACTGTTCAAGGAAACGATGGGAAAAGAATCTCGAATATGGCCCAACCTTCAGGAGCAAGTAATTTGAGTTTGACAACCTTTGATGAAAGTCAATTTCACGAGATCGACTTAATTAATATTGGAAAACTGGGAAGACAATGGTTTGGAGAAGTTTTTGATATCAATCAGGATCAAGAATTTTCTTTTAATTTTCCAAATATTGACACATCAACTCCAATAAAGTTGAGTCTGAATGCGGCTTCTAACGCTTTTACTAATACCTCATTCAAGGTTTTAGCAAATGGACAGGAAGTTGGAACGATGATATTTTCAGCATTGGTTCAATATTCGGGTATTTTATTTAATAGAGCCGCTCTGCCAACAAATACAACATTTTCAGGCACAGAAAATACAACTATAAAACTATCCTATAACAACAATCGAGTGCCTGATTCCAAAGGATATTTAGATAAAATTATACTTACTGCCAAAAGAAAACTAGTGGGTTATGGCAAACAATTTCATTTTCAGTATGATTTATCAGATTCCAGTTCTGGAATTGTAAATTATACTATTAATAACGCTAGTACTATTATGCAAGTTTGGGATGTTACTGATATTTATAATGTCACTAAAGTTGAAAACGCAAATCAAGCCAGCTTTTCGTTTAAGGCAAATTTGGGTGAACTTAGAAAATACATCGCTCTTGATGCCTCGGATTATTACACTCCTTTAAAAACTAACAAAACAAAAATTCCCAATCAAAACTTGAAAGGTACCATTTTCAAAAACGCACAAGGTCAGTTTCAAGATATAGATTATGTGATTATTTCTCCAGCTTTCTTAGCAAATTCTGCCGAAAAATTGGCAAATTTTCATCGAAACTACTCTAATCTTAATGTTAAAGTAATTCAACTGGAGAACATTTATCAAGAGTTTTCATCAGGCAAACAAGATATAGCAGCCATCAGGAATTGTATCAAATATATCTATGATAACGCCTCAACTCCCGAAAAAAAATTAAAATATGTCAACCTTTTTGGGGATGCTTCCTACGATTATAAAAATAGAATTTCAAACAATACTAATATTGTACCTATATATCACGCTTTAAACAGCAATACTTCTGGAGAAGCTGCTTTCGTTTCAGATGATTTCTTTGGATTAATGGATGCAAATGAGGGAAATATTAGCGGTTTTTTTGGAGGTATAGATATTGCAGTAGGCAGAATGATCAACGATAATGCCACACAAGCAGATGAGATGGTAAACAAAGTTATCGAATATTATGATGTAAAATCGTATGGCAATTGGAGAAACAATTATGTAATGGTAGGTGATGATTCTGATAAATCTTCGGATCCAAGTTTGCAAAGAAGACAAAATATTTTGGCTGATAAAATTACTTCTGAAAAACCATTTTTGAATATTGATAAAATATTCTTAGATTCTTATGTTCAAGAGGCATCGGCTGGTGGGGCAAGATACCCCAGGGCAAGAACGGATTTATTCAGTGCTTTCGAGAAAGGAGCTTTGGTCGTGAATTATTTAGGTCATGGAGGCGAGGACGGACTTGCAAGTGAGCGACTTTGGGAAAAATCGGACGGACAGAATTTAAGCAATCAATATAAATATCCTTTATTTATTACTATTACTTGTGATTTTTCACGTTTTGACAATCCTTCAAGACCTACTGCAGGCGAATATACTTATTGGAATCCAAAAGGGGGTGCCATTTCAATGCTTACAACTACTCGCGAAATAGGACAATTTAGTGCTGAAAATTTTAATGATGTCCTGGCTAGATTTCTGTTTTCTTATGGCTCAAACCAATATCCATCAATAGCCGAATCATTGCGACTAGCAAAAAACAGCAATCCAAATTCTTCGACAAATGTGGTGTTTTATATTGGCGATCCTGCCTTAATGCTTGCTATCCCAAAACCAAGAATACTACTTACAAAAGTAAATGATGTTCCAATTTCGCAATCTTTTGATGAATTTAAATCACTTGCAAAAATGAAAATTACTGGCGAAATCACGGACGAAAACAACAACCTAATTACCAATTATAACGGAGAACTTTTTACTGCCGTATTTGATAAATTTATTACAAGATCAACACTAAACAATGATGGATTTAGTCCTGCAATGCCCTTTATAGAGTTAGGAGAAACCATTTTCAGAGGGAATGCCTCTGTAACAAACGGAAAATTTGAATTTAGTTTTATAGTACCCAGAGATATTCGGATTCCAGTAGCCAACGGAAAAATTAGTTTCTATGCCAAAAAGAACCAGTTTTTCGAAAATCAAACAGGTTTTGATACTACTATAAAGGTGGGTGGAATTAATGAAAATGCAGTTGTGGACAATATTAACCCAAGAGTGAAGTTATATATGAACGACGAAACTTTCATTTCGGGTGGTATAACAAATGAATCTCCATTCTTTTTAGTAAATTTTGAAGACGAAAGTGGCATCAATACAGCTAGCGGAATAGGTCATGATATTGTTGCTATTTTAGATGGAGATGTTGATAATCCTTACATATTGAATGATTATTATGAAACCAATATAGATGATTTTACAAAAGGAACTTTGCGGTTTCCGTTTCGGAATTTGGCAGTGGGATTGCACACCATAACTTTCAAAGCTTGGGATGTTTACAACAATCCAATTACTGCCGAAATTCAGTTTGTAGTGGTTGGAAATGAAGCAATATCATTAACGAATGTGTTAAATTATCCCAATCCATTTGTGAATTATACCGAGTTTTGGTTTTCGCATAACCGGCCTTATGAACCTTTAGAAGTTCAAGTTCAGGTAATAACCATTACTGGAAAAGTAGTATGGACACGCAATCAAATCATCACAACTGAAGGATTTTTATCCAAAGAAATTACTTGGGACGGCAAAGATGATTTTGGAAATAAAATTGGAAAAGGAGTTTATGTTTATAAACTAACCGTTAAATCTAGCCTAACCCATTCCAAGACTGAAAAATTTGAGAAACTTGTAATCCTTTAATTAAATACTATATTTGTATAATTATTATTTTAAACCAATGAGAAAAATACCTTTCCTTTTTGCCTGTTTATTCGTTATTTCATTTGCAAATGCTCAACAAAACCCTATTACTACTGGTGTTCCATTTCTGTCAGTTGCTGCCGATGCGAGAGCAGCAGGTATGGCCGACAATGGTGTTGCCACTTCTGCAGATGCTTTTTCACAACAATGGAATCCAGCAAAATATGCTTTTGCAATAGACAAACAAGGCTTTTCTGTAAGTTACACTCCTTATCTTGTGGACTTGGTTAATGACATTTCGTTAGGACAATTAACATATTACAACCGATTAAATGAACGAAGTGCTTTTGCTGGAAGCCTTCGTTATTTTAGTTTGGGTGAAATTGAATTAAGAAAGGATGCAGGACCTGATTTTACCGTAGTCAAACCTTCTGAATTTGCCATTGATGGATCCTACTCCTTAAAACTAAGCGAGAAATTTTCTTTGGCTGTGGCTGGAAGATTCATAAGTTCCAATTTAGGTCTTACTACTGATGGTCAAAGTCTCAAAGCAGCAAAATCTTTTGCGGTAGATATTGCAGGATTTTTCCAAACAGAAGAAATTGCCTATAACAGTTTCAATGGTAGGTGGAGAGCAGGATTTAATTTTCAAAATATGGGGCCAAAAATCAGTTATGATTTAAGTCAATCTGACAATGGCTCAAACTTTCTTCCTTCCAATTTGAAAATAGGAACTGGTTTTGATTTTATTTTAGACGATTATAATAAAGTAGCTGTAAATGTAGAGTTTAACAAATTGTTGGTGCCAACACCACAACCTGTAACAGATTTGAATGGAGATGATATTGTGAATAGTACTGATGTAGCAATAAATAATCAAAATTATAATTCAATTGGATGGTTTCCTGGAATTGCCCAATCATTCTCCGATGCATCTGGAGGTTTTAGCGAAGAGCTAAAAGAATTTACCTATTCAGTTGGTGCCGAATATTTGTATCAAGATTCTTTTGCCATGCGAATGGGATATTTTCACGAAAATCCAGACAAAGGAGCTAGACAATATTTTTCTCTTGGAGCAGGTTTTAAATATACTGCAATAAAAGTTGATGTTTCCTATTTGTTTTCGGCATCCAAAGTTAAAAACCCTTTAGAAAATACTTTACGGTTCTCACTTACATTCAATTTTGGAGATAAATATGACGAATATTAGTCAACAATAATATAAATACAAATCCAATTTCTCCAGAAGTTTGGATTTTTTTTCCAAAAACACCAATGAACGAGATTATTATTTCAACCAAATTTTCGGTATTTGAAACAGTTGAAAATTTACCAAATGATATTCAGAATCTAATGGCACAAGCTTTAGAAGTTAGAAAAAATGCGTATGCACCTTATTCAAAATTTAGGGTTGGCGCAGCACTTTTATTAGACAATGGCAAAATAGTTTTGGGCTCCAACCAAGAAAACGCAGCCTATCCTTCGGGGCTTTGTGCCGAACGTGTTGCCGTTTTTCAGGCTGGAACAATATATCCTGATGCAAAAATTCTGAAAATGGCAATTACCGCAGCATCAGACAACAATCAGACTACCAAACCAATTCCTCCTTGTGGAGCCTGTCGTCAATCTATTGCCGAATATGAAATCAAACAAGAAATTCCAATTGAAATCTATTTTATGGGTGAAATAGGAGCAATTTACAAATCAGATTCTCTTAAAAATCTGTTGCCGTTTATGTTTGATAAAAACTTCTTATAAAAAAATCTAAAAATTAGCTTTTAAATTTTACTACTTCCTTATAATGTCCTATTTTTGCAACTTGCCAGTTTAGGAAACTAAATCCATATTTTTTTGATTACATCCTAATAAAACAACAATTAATTGAAAAAGAAAAAATTCAAAATGAAAGAAGTTACAAAAGAAGTTTATTTAAAATGGTATGAAGACATGCTACTTTGGAGAAAGTTTGAAGACAAACTTGCCGCACTGTACATTCAACAAAAAGTTAGAGGATTTCTACATTTATACAATGGTCAAGAAGCCGTTTTAGCGGGTGCTTTACACGCTATGGACTTGACAAAAGATAAAATGATTACCGCTTATAGAAACCATGTTCAACCTATCGGAATGGGTGTAGATCCAAGACGCGTGATGGCCGAATTGTTAGGAAAAGTAACAGGAACCTCAAAAGGAATGGGTGGTTCTATGCACATTTTTTCAAAAGAACACGGATTTTATGGAGGTCACGGAATCGTGGGTGGACAAATACCTTTGGGAGCCGGAATAGCTTTTGGAGACAAATACAACAATACAGGAGGCGTAACCATGACTTATTTTGGTGATGGCGCTTCTAGACAAGGTTCGTTACATGAGGCCTTTAATATGGCGATGTTGTGGAATCTTCCAGTAGTATTTATTGTTGAAAATAACGGTTATGCTATGGGAACTTCTGTCGAAAGAACTGCCAATCATCCTGATATTTGGAAACTAGGTTTGGGTTACGAAATGCCTTGTGGACCAGTTGACGGAATGAACCCGGTGAAAGTAGCCGAAGCCATGAGCGAAGCAATCGAAAGAGCTAGAAGTGGGGGAGGACCTACTTTCCTCGAAATGAAAACTTATCGTTACAGAGGACATTCGATGTCGGACGCACAATTATACCGTTCGAAAGAAGAGGTAGAAGAGTACAAAAAAATTGACCCGATTACCCAAGTATTGGATGTAATTATAGATCAAAAATATGCTACAGAAGCTGAAATTGAAGTCATCGATCAGAGAGTAAAAGATTTAATCGAAGAGTGTGTAAAATTTGCCGAAGAATCTCCTTATCCTGAAATTCAACAATTATACGATGTAGTTTACGAACAAGAAAACTATCCATTCACACCTCATAAACTCTAAAATCAATTATGGCAACAATTATAACAATGCCCCGTTTGAGCGATACAATGACAGAAGGAACGGTAGCAACTTGGTTAAAAAAAGTAGGCGACAAAGTAAGCGAAGGCGATATGCTAGCCGAAATTGAAACCGACAAAGCAACAATGGAATTTGAGTCTTTCAACGAAGGAACTCTTTTATATATTGGAATTCAAGCTGGTGAAACTGCACCAATTGACTCATTATTAGCTATTATCGGAAACGAAGGTGAAGATATAACTTCATTAATTTCCAATAATTCCAATAACAAATCCCAAGAAGAGAAAGTTGAAGTTAAAAAAGTAGAAACTACAATTTCAACAGCCAAAACATCAGCTTTACCAGCTGGAGTTGTTGTAGTAACAATGCCTCGTTTGAGCGATACTATGACCGAAGGAACGGTAGCTACTTGGTTGAAAAAAGTAGGTGACAAAGTTGCCGAGGGCGATATTCTTGCCGAAATCGAAACCGATAAAGCCACGATGGAATTCGAATCTTTCAACGAAGGAACTTTATTATATATTGGAATTCAAGAAGGACAATCGGCTCCAATTGATAGTCTTTTGGCTATTATTGGCCCAGCAGGAACAGATGTTAGCGGAATTGCTAGCAGTTATACCACTGGCGGAACTGCACCTGTAACCGTTACAACCGAAGAAGCGAAAGCTGCTCCTGTTGCTCAAACTAAAACAGTTGTTCAGGAAGCACCAACTGATGGACAAAGAATTTTGGCTTCGCCTTTGGCAAAGAAAATGGCCAGCGAAAAAGGAATTCAATTATCACAAGTAAAAGGTTCTGGCGAAAACGGACGCATCACCAAAAGTGATGTGGAGAACTTTACGCCTGCAAGCAGTTCCCAGATTGCTGATAGCAGACCTCAAGAAAGTACATCAGCCAAAACAGAAACAGTTAGCACTCCCAAACCATATATTCCCGCAGGACAAATTGCCACCGAAGAGATTAAAAACTCTACAATGCGAAAAGTCATTGCAAAACGTTTGTCAGAATCTTTATTTACTGCACCACATTACAACTTGGTAATCGAGGTAACAATGGACGAAGCAATGAAATCAAGAGCGATAATTAACAGTGTTCCAGATACCAAAGTATCTTTTAACGATATGGTAATTAAAGCTTCGGCTTTGGCTTTGAAAAAACATCCAAAAATCAATTCACAATGGACTGCTGAATCCATAATCATCAACTATCACGTGAATATTGGCGTTGCGGTTGCTGTCGAAGACGGATTAGTCGTTCCTGTATTGCCATTTACAGATGGTATGAGTTTGTCTCAAATTGGAACAAGCGTTAGAGATTTGGCTGGAAGAGCCAAGAACAAAAAATTATTGCCTACTGAAATGGAAGGAAGTACTTTCACGATTTCCAACCTTGGAATGTTTGGTATTACGGAATTCAACTCCATCATCAACCAACCGAATTCAGCTATCCTTTCTGTAGGAGCGATTGTAGAAAAACCAGTGGTTAAAAACGGACAAATTGTAGTTGGGAATACAATGATGTTATCTTTGGCTTGCGATCACAGAACTATCGACGGTGCAACTGGAGCTCAGTTCTTGCAAACTTTGAAACAATATATTGAAAATCCTGTAACGATGCTGGCTTAAAAGCTAGTTAGTTTTATAATATAAAAATCCCGTTTTGAAGTTTTCAAAACGGGATTTTTTGCTGAAATAGACTTTTTGGAGTTTAATAAGTCAGGAGGAATTTAATTCAAACCTCTTTTTTACAAAGTTTATAACTATTCTGTGCACTCGCATTTCAATACATTAATTGCCTCCAGCTTCAGCTGGAGGAATAAAATTTGAATATTTAATATGGCTTTAGCCAAAATTTCATAGTTATTTGGCTAAAGCCAATGCTGCATTCATTACCTACTCCAGCTGAAGCTGGAGGCAATTGAAAAATACTGATAGTCTAAATAGTTGCTGATAGTTTAATTTTCCATCTTCGCACTCAATTCAAACCATCTTTCTTCTTTTTCTTCTATTTTAACAATGATGTTTTTCAATTCGTTGGCTTTCTTTTCGATGGCTGATTCTTCTATTTTTCCATCAGAAAATAACTGCTCGATTTTGGCTTTTTCTATTTCCAAATCCTTGATTTCTCGTTCGATTTTCTGATATTCTTTTTGCTCGTTGAAAGTCAAGTTAGATGTTGGATTGTTTTGTTTCCAATCTTTCTTTTCGGTTTTGTTGTCTTCCTTTTGAGCAACATCGGCACTGTCTTCATAAGTCCTAAAATCAGAATAATTTCCGGGGAAAGTTTCAATTTCGCCTTGACCTCTGAAAATGAACAATTGATCCACAATTTTGTCCATAAAATAACGGTCGTGCGATACCACAAGCAAACATCCCGGATAATCCAAAAGGAAACTTTCCAAGACATTTAAAGTCACAATATCCAAATCATTTGTGGGTTCATCCAGAATCAGGAAGTTTGGGTTTTGGATTAAAACGGTACACAAATACAGTCTTTTCAACTCGCCACCACTCAACTTTTCGACATAATCATATTGTTTTTTGGAATCAAAAAGAAAACGTTCCAACAATTGCGAAGCCGAAATCAATCTGCCTTTGGTCAACGGAATAAATTCGCCGTATTCCTTGATGACCTCAATCACGCGTTGTCCCGGTTTTGGGTTGATGCCGGTTTGGGTGTAATAGCCAATTTTGATGGTTTCGCCCACGACTACTTTTCCAGAATCTAACGGAATAGTTCCAGTCAAAAGGTTCAGGAAAGTTGATTTTCCAGTTCCGTTTTTTCCGATAATTCCGATGCGCTCGCCACGTTGAAAATCATAACTGAAGTTATCCAAAATCACGTGATCCTTCCATTTCTTAGAAATCTTGTGAAGCTCAATAATTTTGCTTCCCATTCGTTCCATATTGATTTCGAGTTCCACTTTATTCTCTCGACGACGACTTTGGGCTTTTTCCTTAATTACATAAAAATCATCCTGACGCGATTTCGATTTGGTCGTTCTCGCTTTGGGTTGGCGACGCATCCATTCCAATTCTTTGACGAAAAGGTTTTGGGCTTTGTCCACACTCGAATTTTCGGAAGCAATTCGCTCATCTTTTTTCTCTAAATAATAAGAGTAATTTCCTTTGTATTGGTAAATTTTTCCGTTGTCCAATTCGATGATTTCATTGCAAACCCGTTCCAAAAAGAAGCGGTCGTGAGTTACCATAAACAGTGTAATGTTTTCTTTGGCGAAATAACTTTCCAGCCATTCTATCATCTCCAAATCCAAGTGATTCGTAGGTTCATCCAGAATCAACAAGTCAGGACGATTAATCAAAATAATGGCTAATGACAAACGTTTTTTCTGCCCACCCGATAGATTTTTCACTTTCAGTTTGAAATCTTCCAACTTCAATTTGAACAAAATTTGTTTGAATTGGGTTTCAAAATCCCAAGCATTGTGTTGGTCCATTCCGTCAAAAGCTTTTTGATAAGCCCCTTCGTCTTCAGGATTTTCCAATGCTTTTTCGTAGGCTTGAATCACTTTCAAACTTTCGTTATCTGAGGCAAAAATACTTTCCTCAATTGTCAATTCATCCTGCAATTTATTGTCTTGCGAAAGGAAAGCCATTCTGATGCTTTTTCGAAGCACGACTTGTCCAGTATCAGGCTCGTCAAAACCATTGATGATGTTCATTATGGTGGTTTTTCCAGAACCATTTTTGGCAATAAAAGCTATTTTTTGGTCTTTGTTAATTCCGAAAGAAATGTTTTCAAAAAGCGTTCTTTCGCCAAAGGATTTGGAGATATTTTCGACTGATAAGTAATTCACTAGGCTATTTTTTGGGCAAAAGTAAGTTATTAAAACGGAAGTTGCTAGGTTAAATTAAAATGGAATGTAGATGAAATGGATTTGATATTGTTTTTTAATTTACTGATTTCAGACTCTTTTAAAT
>DMHA01000316.1:0-150 GCA_003449615.1 Flavobacterium sp. | reverse complement strand
AAATTTAGAAATAAAACACTACTCCAACTCCCTAAAATACTGCAATAAAATTTTATCATTTTCCAATGATGGCGTAAAAACTTCCAAAATACTAGGCCTTTCGTTTTGAGCAAATAAGGCTTTCAAGCTCGTTTCTAAATTGGCTTCAGT
>DMHA01000080.1 GCA_003449615.1 Flavobacterium sp. | reverse complement strand
ATTTCGTAAAAATCTTTTTTCATTTGTGGATATTTATTGTTTTTATCGGTCAAATGTAATTCGCATATCTTAATTGGTGTTTACGAACAATTTTAGGTCATGCTCATTTCATAATTGTTTAAATTCCAAATTATAAAATTCCAAATTCCAACTTTTAAAAATTGAAATCTAAATCCATCTTTTGGGTATTGGGATTTAATATTTGTTCTCAGTTGCCAATTACCACTTTTGGAAAACGAATAATTTTGTCGCCCAATTTGTATCCTTTTTCTATTACATCTACAATTTTACCTTTCATTTTTGGGGATGGAGCAGGAATTTGAGTAATGGCTTCGGCAAAGTCGGCATCGAAAGCGTCCCCTACATTCACATCAACTTGCTCTAATCCTTTAGAAAATAATGTGTTTTTAAATTTTTCTTGTATTAATTCAACACCTTGTATTAGAATATTGTCATCTGTTTTTTTGATTTCAGATAATGCTCTGTCAAAATCATCTAAAACAGGGAGTAAAGCAAGTAATACTTCTTGATTGGCGGTTTTAAACAACTCGATACGTTCTCTTGCTGTTCTGCGTTTGTAGTTTTCAAATTCGGCAAATAAACGCAAAAATTTATCTTTTTCGGAGGCTAAATCTTGTGATAGTTGTTCCTCTTTTGATATTTCCTCTACTCTTTCTTCAATTGAAGCGTCTAATGTATCAATATTATATTCATTGTTTTCAATTGGAGTTTGATCAACAATTTCATCGTTTAACTTGTTTTCAGTCGTCATTCTTGTATTGTTTTTAAAAAAATTGGTAAACTTCATTTTTATTCTTTTGAATTGATTACAAAAGTACTGCCAAAACTTTAAAAATGTCAAATTGTCACCTCTAAAATCTTTAAAATTATGATGTGTTTTTTTTGTCCAAAAAATAATTTTTACGAATTTGTGAAAAACTTTAATATAATTTTAAGACTATCCCGATTTTGTTTATATAAATTTGTAGTGTTCGTAAAATAAAACAAACCAGGTTGTCTTCGGACTCTAAATTATTATTAATTCACCAAGTATTATAGTTAAAAAGCTTCGTTTTCCAAACGAAGCTTTTTTTTATATTAATTTTTTGGTTCTGCTGGATTTTGTATGAACATTAATTTTTTAAACCATTAAGTTCATTAAGAAAATTAAGAATACTGCAAATCTTATCCCGAATTGTTGGGACTTACAAACTTAATGGTTACAATGTTTTTACTTTCATAGAAATACCTTAGAAACATTTTTTTTACGAAAATCAAATTCATTTTGTTCTTACACTCCATTCAAAATCCATTTCTGAAACCTGTTCTCCTTTTTCATTAGTTCCGATGGATTTCATCCAAAAAGTTTGTCCTTCTCCAGTTTCAATCGCTTTTTGAATGGTTTTTGCTGCCAAATCTCCGTCAGCACAAACAAAAGTGATTCTTCCTGTTGCTTTTTTAGAAAAATTAGATTTGTTATTGGCCACCAACATTGATATTTTTTTTCCGCTATTTTGAATATGAGTCATAACCAATGCGCCTGTAGAAAGTTCAGCAGCCATTGCTTGCACTGCAAAATACATTGAATTAAAAGGATTTTGGTTGATCCAACGGTGTTTTACGGTAACCACACATTTAGAATTTTCAATTTGTTTGACCCTGACACCACAAAAATAAGCGGAGGGCAACTTGAAAAACAGAAATTTATTGAGTTTTGATACAGATAATTTCATTCTTATAATTTTTATTCTTGTAAAAATAACAAAATTTGGCTAATAATCTACAATACGCTTCTTAATTGATTAAATTATATTAACTTATTGTATTACAATTAATTATTGAACTTATAGTAAGCACTTCTCCTTAACCGATATGTTAATAATTTGTTAATATTTACTACTATGTCATACAAGATACTGTTTTTTAGATATATATTTGCATAAGAAATTACTATATACTTTTAAACTATGGAAACAACCAACAACAAAAATCTAGCAACCTTCACTCATTTGAGTGCATTGAGTCAATATTGTATTCCTTTTGGGAATTACATTTTTCCGATTTTGATTTGGAGTTCGAACAAAGCAAAATCAGAATTTATCGATTTTAATGGAAAGCAAATTCTTAATTTTCAACTGAGTATGTTTTTGTACTCTTTAGTTTTAGCAATGATTGCCATACCAATTTTGTTACTAACTATTTTTAGTACAATTCCTTCAGAGGCTATTTTTAATGAAAATGTGGTTATGGAAAATCATTTCAGCACAGAAAATATTACTGGAATTGTTATTGTAGCCATCATCGCCATTCTTTTATTTGTGATTTTGAAAGTTACAGAATTTTTCTTAATTGTTTATGCTTCAGTCAAAGCATCGAATGGAGAACAATTTGAATATCCGCTCACGATACCTTTTATAAAATAATCATCATCAAATCACACGAGCCAAAGGCGAACTGGCGAAGCAATCAAAAAATGAACAGTTCAATCCAATCAACAAACAAAAAACAGAATTATGAACATTGAAAACACAAAAGCCCAAATGCGCAAAGGTGTTCTTGAGTTTTGCATCTTGTCTGTGTTAAAAGACAAAGAGGCATACACCTCAGAAATATTAGACACTTTGAAAAACGCAAAATTACTGGTTGTGGAGGGAACGGTTTATCCGTTGCTCACCCGATTGAAAAACGACGGATTGCTCAACTACCGTTGGGAAGAATCCTTATCTGGTCCACCACGAAAATATTATGGTTTGACCGAAATTGGACAAACATTTTTAAACGAATTAAATAGCACCTGGACAGAATTGTCAGATGCAGTAAACATAATCACAAACCAAAAACTATAATCATGAACAAAACAGTAAACATAAATTTAGGTGGAATGTTCTTCCATATTGA
>DMHA01000394.1:4157-6505 GCA_003449615.1 Flavobacterium sp. | reverse complement strand
CTGGTTCAAGTAGTATAACTCCAAACGGAACTATACAGGTAGGACAAGGATTTATAGCCAAGTCAACTTCTGCATCATTGGTTTTTACAAACTTAATGAGAACTGGTAATAACAGCAATCAGTTCTTGAAAACGAAAAAGATTGAAAGAAATCGTATTTGGTTAAATCTTACCAATACTTCGGGTGCATTTAGCCAAATGATGATAGCCTATATGGATGGTGCCACTCAAGGAATTGATGCCGGAATTGACGGTAGGTTTTTCAATGATACTAAAACTGCTTTAAATTCATTTTTGAATAACGAAGAATTTGTAATTCAAGGAAGAAGTCTTCCTTTCGACGGAACAGATGTAGTTTCATTGGCTTTCAAAGCAGAAACAGCTGGAGATTTTACCATTGCTATCGACCACACCGATGGCTTGTTTGCCAATGGTCAGGATATTTATTTGGTGGATAATACTACTGGATTGGAAACAAGTTTAAAAGAAACTGCTTATACTTTCAACGCTGCAGCTGGAACCGATAATTCAAGATTTTCTTTGAAATTCCAAAAAACATTAAGTGTAATTGAATCTTCTTTTGACGAGAATAGTGTGATTGTTTATCAAAAAAATGGAGCTATCTATATCAATTCAAAAACTTTAGCCATAAACGGCGTAAAAGTGTATGACATTCAAGGAAGATTACTTAATGAGCAAAAAAAACTGAAAGTAAATGCTGCTGTTGTCTCTAATTTGAGGGCTAAAAATCAAATCCTTATTGTGAAAGTAGTAGGAGAAAACAACAGTGTGGTTTCTAAGAAAATAATGAATTAAAGAACTTAAAATCTAAACAAAATGAAAAACACTTTTTCAAAATATTATTTCGCTCTTTTCTATTTGGGTTCTACGTTTGTAATGTTTGCACAACCTGGAACTGAAGATGATAGTGGTAATTTAGAAGACACTGATCCATTACCAATTGACAATTATATTTGGGTATTAGCCCTCATAGCTTTGGTATTTGTCTTTATGAAAATCAGAGCCATACAAAAAAATAGAATTATATAAATTGGTATTATTTCAAACTATATGTTTACGGATTATAATGTTTGATGATAGAATGAGAGAGTAATACCTTTTAGCACTGTAGTACTATCCCGATTGCTCAGATATGCAATAAATATCCTTGCATGGATAGCGCAGAATTACATTCCGTACCCACAAAGTTAATCAGACAAAACAAGTCAAAAAAAGCGGTATCAATAAAACGGTACTGCTTTTTTTGTGTCTTTAAAAACCAAAAAATTAGATTTTTATACCGATTATGTATTGCTTCGCCTGTTCGCTAGCGCTCGGGTCAAAATAGTCCAATAAAATTGGACTATTTTCATACTATCCCGAATTTTCGGGACAAGTAATCGGCATTATACCATAAACTTTTGGACTATTTTAAAAATATTATTGGTATTAGTTCAGCAAGAAAATTATGCAGGATTAGATTATGAATTAGAAGTAATTGTTTTAGATTTGTTTTAATTGAATATTGGAATGGGCACAGATTGCACCCGTGCGACAGCGAACGGACGAAGTAAATCGGCGCTATCCTATACAAGAACTATTTTATATATCCGAGCAATCGGGTTCTCGATACATTTTTTGTTCCTCCCGATAGCTTCGGAATATACACAAAAAATACTCGAACTGTGGGTTGAGATAATTACAAACATCGGAAAACACTGTTTTTTAAATCACATCAGCACCAATTTAAGCCGAGGTCATTGAATTGAAATTGCGGTATAAATATTCGGTATAAACTTTTTCTAAAAGGCTCATATTCTCCGACTTTTGGTTTAATTGTACACTTTTAGAAAATTCTGTTCCGTCTTTAAGAACAACATAAAACCGATACCATTTATGATTTATTACAATCTTAAATATTAGTAAAGCCATCAAAATACAGGCAATTACTATCAGGTATAAATCCAAATATTGAATGGCAAAAACTACAAATAGAAATGGAACAGAAATGCCAAATAATTCAATTAGAGGATTCAAACTGAATTTTCTCATATACATTTTGTTTAGATTTTCAAAAGGAATTTCAACTTTGTCTTTGTTTTTAAAGTGTAAAACTAGTCCGTTTTTGGAATAAGTGATATTGTCAAATTTTGTACTTTTTAATGTTTTTTTAGCCATTGCACTAATGATAGTTAAGTACGTAATATTTTTTATTTATAAAGAGAATTAAACTGATTTTCTTTAATTTTAAAAAACCCTGCCCCTAAAAGTGCAAGGTTGCGAAAAGCACAAAAGTACAAATTTTTTCTATTCGTTTTAAATCTTTTTCAGGGCAAACGCATTAAAAAC
>DMHA01000394.1:0-4122 GCA_003449615.1 Flavobacterium sp. | reverse complement strand
TCTGTATTTAAAGAAAACAAAGACTAAATCTACCAAAACCAAAGTATAATTGTCAATTGGTAAAGGATCTTCAGTAATTCCTAATACGGTCTCTTTTATCTAAACTTAATGGTTTACCAAGAGTCGGTTCTGAATGGCGAGGCTGGCAAACCTTCAGTATTGTATAATTTTTCGCCATCGGGATTGTCAGCCCAAGCATAACGAACGGCAACCGGACAGGGGATTTCTTTGCTCCAAACCGTAATTTTTCCGTTTTCTATTTTGGCTTCGGCCCAAACAAATTTCTTGTCTTCGCCAGCTATGGCAAAATTAGTGTGCATTCCCCCTCCTTTGAATTGCATTCCACTGCCAAAGGTTGAAAAGGAAAGGATAATTTTGTCGTTTTCGATTTGCATAGATTCAAATTTTGGTCCATAACAAGTTGTGTTTTTATCGCCATAAACCATATTTTCAGCTAGTAGTGCCAAACGAGTTCCCACTTCTTTCTTTTTTTGAGGATGAATGTCGTTCCATTCGCCAATATCAATTGTGGTTGCCATTCCAGTATTAGACACAGACAATGTTTTCAATTGGGATTCTCTCAACAATGCCCAATTGCTTTCGGATGGAATTTCTTTTGGAGCCATATAATTGGGTAACTGAACATATAAAAATGGCATAGTTTGAACATTAAAAAGAGCTCTCCAATTATAAATTAGAGCTGGTAAAATTTTGGAATACTCAACTGGTCTTTTCGCATTGGCTTCGCCTTGATACCAAATAACCCCTTTGAAGGTATATTTTTTTAAAGGTTCAATCATTGCATTATACAAGCCAGTTGGTTTCCCTTGAAAACTTGTTGGTTTTGGTAATGCCTCTAATTTTGCTCCTAATTTATATTTCCAAATTCCTGTTAGGGCAATGGTTTCTTCATTGCCCAATATTTTATATGACATTCCGAGAGCAAAACCCGCATTGCCTCTATTAGAAACTACTCTTACCGTGATTGTATTTTTTCCTTCTACAAGAGAGTTGGCGGGAAGTTTGTATTTTCTGGGTGTATATTGATCATCAGTATTCCCAACAAACCTACCATTTACATAAGTAGAATCTGCTCCGATAATAGTTCCTAATCGTAATGTTGACTCCAAGTTAGCCATTTTCTTAGAAACTTTAATTTCTTTTTTAAACCAAACTACACCATTTATTTTGTTTAAAGGAGTAGCATTCCAAAGTCCTGGAATTGTTGTTTCCTCCCAGTCGGTAGTGATGGTCGAATTAGACGTCCAGTTGTTTTTATCGGTTCCGCCTTCGTCATTTAATAGTAAAGTTGAATACCAATTTTTTTCAAGTTCTTGCTCCTTAATTTGAATACTTTGAATGTAATGTGGGTCTTTCAAAAGTTTAATTTCATTGAAACTTTCTGGGAATGATTGTAAAGTTTCTTCGATCATCCAAGCTTCTGCAAAAGTACCTCCCCAACTGGAATGAATCAGACCAACTGGTATTTTTAATTTCTCATAAATTTTTTTTGCAAAAAAATAGGCCGTTGCCGAAAATTGCACTACATTTTTCGGATTAGATTCTTTCCATGAACCACCATTTAAGTCTGTTCTTGCGGCAATAAAATCATATTCTCTAGGAACTTGGAAAGATCTAATGAATTTATTTTCAGAATTGGCAATGTCCTCTTCATATAAATCACTTACCTGACCCACGGTCAAAGCCATATTAGATTGTCCTGAACAAAGCCAAACCTCTCCTATTAAAATATCATTTATTTCGATACTGTTACTGGCTTGAATTTTCATGATATGTGGTCCTCCAGCTTTTAAAGGGGGCAATTTCAATTCCCATTCTCCTATGTCATTGGCTGTGATTTTATATTTTTTTAACATGAAAAATATTTCAATTTTTTCTTTTGGAGCAGCCCATCCCCAAACTCTGACTTTGGTATCCCGCTGTAAAACCATGCCATTGCTAATTAATTTAGGAAGTCTTACTTGGCTCAATGCAGTAGTGGTGATGAGTAGTGAAACTACAAGAAAAATATATTTTTTTAACTGTTTCATTTTGATTTAATTACCCTTTATTATCTTCTTTTGTTTTTTTTCTTTCGACATAATCAAGCCATTAAAAATGGGTTCTATTAATTGGGAATCCCATTCTTTTCGGATAGCTTCTAATTTTTTTACTTTATCAGGATATTGTTGTGCGATGTCGTTTTGTTCTCCAATATCTTTTGTCAAATTATAAAGTTGAGGAGTACCATCCTTTTTTATAACTAATTTTAAGTCTTTGTGGCGAACATCATAACTTTTTTCAACAAATTTTCTTAAATTAATGGTTTCGTTTTGTGAATTTCAATCCGTTTGTGGCAATTCTATCAATATTGGGTGTTGGAATGTCCTTGCATCCATTAAAACCAACATCAGCATACCCTAAGTCATCAACTAAAATGATAATAATGTTTGGTTTTTGTGCACTCTGACTGTATCCAAACCAATGATTCAAACAGAATAGTAAAACACTTAAGACAATCAGATTTTTTTATTTTTTTATTATTATAGGGTTTTTAACCTCGATTTGGTTTTTGAAAAAATCCAAATTCCAAGAGTTGTACCATTTAATAATGGGCAATCCATCTTGAAATTGTATAGGTAACCAAATGTACCTACTATCGATTAGATTGATGGAATTCCAACTGTCTCCGATATAAATAAAGGCATCTTTTTTTCCTATTACAGGCAAAACATAAGTACTTTGTGAATTAAAGGTAGATTCGTTTTCAACATCTGTACCTCGACAAGGATTGCCAATAAATTTCCAACCGCTCATCATATTGTCTGAAACTGATAATCTGGCAGGATTTGATTTCCAGCCTGTTAAGGTAGATGAAATCATATAATACTTTCCTCCCATTTTAAAAATGGCTGGAGCTTCATTTCTTCCGTCAGGAAGTACCCGAATATATTCATTGGTCAATGACAAATAATCTTCTGACATCTTTGAAATTAAGATGGTTTGGCTTTCTTCTGAGGATGTAATATGATAGGCCTGTTGATCGTCGTCAACAAATAAAGTCATATCTCTAGACATCTGACCCTTTTCAAAATCCCGATACATATAAAATCCATGGGTTTCTTCTGGTTTTTTCAAAAAATCATTTTCATCGACTTGAGCTGCTCTTTGTTGTTGTTTTTTTGTAAAATTCTTGGCCCAAACCTTGGGGTGTATCCGAGAACTATTGATGTATTTGTAGGGGCCAATCACATTATCCGAAACGGCTACACCAGTCAAAGCAGATTTGTAGGCTTGATCTTTTAACTCGTGATGAAACCACATCACAAATTTTTTGGTTTTTTTATTATAAATAACTCTGGGTCGTTCTAGAATACATTCTTTCTGTAACATCGATTTTTCGTCCTCTATCACTTTTAAGGCAATGCCTTCGTCTTTCCAATTGTATAAATCTTTGGAGCTATAAACATGAAAGCCAACCATAGCTTTATCCCCCGTTTTTCCGGACCCTTTATGCTCGCCAAACCAATAATAAGTATCCTTGTGAAATAAGAATCCGCCTCCGTGTGCATTGATGTATATTTCTTTGTTGTCTAGCCAAAGTTTTCCAGGCTTGAATTGGTCATTTATGGTTTGTGCCATCATAGTAGCTGAAAAAAACCATATATAAATTAAAAATATCTTTCTCATTTTTAATAGTTTATGTGAATCAATAGTTGAAAAATGTTATAAAAAAGAAAGATATATCTTTCAAAAAATTAATTTAACAAGCTGATAATCATAACACTTATAGAGTATCTAACGCACATTTAAATATATGATTAATCAGTCTATAGCCCTAAAATTAATAAAAATCTTCTCAACAATCTGCGACAGATTTGAAAAAGATTTAAAATATACTTGCGAACGTTATAGCAACAACAATAAGCAAGATTTAACAGACCAAGAAATTATAACCATTTATCTATTTGCAGTTCTAGAAGAACAACGCTTTAGCATCAAACAAATTTACAAATATGCTTTTGATTATTTGCTTGATTGGTTACCAAAACTTGGTTCATATACTGTTTTTTCAAATCGGCTTAACAAGCATAATGCAAAAGTATCCAAATAGGAACTAAC
>DMHA01000268.1 GCA_003449615.1 Flavobacterium sp. | reverse complement strand
GTCAAATGATTTTCGAACTTATCTAAAATTTCTTTGCTCAAACCCACACTTTCTTTACCAAAAACCAGCCAATCACCATCTTGAAAATGGGCTTCATAAATGGATGTTTTTGCGTGTGAACTCATCAGAAAAACTCGGGATTTGTTTGGGATTTGAGTAATCCATTCGTCGATATTTTGATATTCGGTGACGTCCAAATGTACCCAATAATCCAAACCAGAACGTTTCAGGTTTTTATCATTAATAACAAACCCAAAAGGATGAATCAGATGCAAACGGCTTTCGGTTCCTACGCACAACCGACCAATATTCCCAGTATTGTTTGGGATTTCGGGTTCTATGAGGACTATGTTTAACATTAACCCTTATATAAAAATAAATCTAAATCTTGATTTTTTTCAAACCCTTTATCAGCAGTAATTAATGGTATTTGAAGTGAAATTGCTGTTGCCGCAACAACGGCGTCTGGAGTTTTGACTTTTGAAGTTTGCTTTATGGCAATACAAAGATTTTTTATTTCATCATTCAAAGAAACTATTTCGCATTCAGAAAGAAAAAATTTAATTTTGATTTTATCATCATTAGTAATTTCCTGATAACCAAGTAATTCAATTTCAGTAATTACAGAAACATATAACTGCATTTCGTTTAAAATGGAGGCTAATTTGTCATCACCATTCAGTAAATATAGAACAATATTGGTATCCAAAACTATACTATTCCCAATCATCTCTCATTTCTTTTTGAATTTGCAATGGATCTTTTTTTAATTTCAAAACACCAAAATGTTTATATAAATCTATTCCATTTGTCTTTTTACTACTTTGAATAGAAGCTAATAATTTTACAAATTCTTTTTTAGTTGTATTTTTGTCTATAACAATAGTCATAATATTAATTTTTAATCAAAAGTAACTAAAAAATATTAAATCCCAAAAGTATTAACTTCAACCACTTCTCCCGCTTGCAAATCGTTCAAATGTATGTTTCCAATTCGTATTCGTACCAATCTCAAAGTCGGAAAACCAACTGCTGCGGTCATTTTTCTGATTTGGCGAAACTTTCCTTCATTGACCGTGATTGAAACCCAAGAAGTTGGCCCGTGGCGTTCGTCTCTTATTTTTTTTCCTCTTTCGCCAAAAATTGGAACTTCATTTATGATAAAAGATTCGCAAGGTTTGGTCAAATATTTCGTGCCGTTGAAACCTATCTCTACTCCCCTTTTCATTTCATCAATGGCTTCTTGCGAGATAATTCCATCGACTTGAACATAATATTCCTTATCGACTTTTTTGCTTCTCACGATTTCACTCATTTTTCCATCGGTGGTCAATAAAAGTAAACCTTCGGAATCTTCGTCGAGCCGACCAATAGCCATCGTTCCTGCTGGAAAATCGTGCAATTCCCCCAAGAGTTTTTTCTTGCGTTTCAATTCATAAACAAATTGACTCAAATAACCGTAGGGTTTGTGGAGGATGAAATGGCGGTGGGACATTAATAATTATTTTGTGAAGCAAAGGTAGGTTTGTTTTTTTAGAGTTTGAAAAACTGATATCAGAGAACTATTAGAAATCTTGTCTTCCAATTATAGTGATAATTTCTATTCTTTTATTATCCTCGATTCGAAAATAAATAGTATCAACACCACAAACACATTGACGATAGCCTTTTTTGATGTGCTCGGCTGATGGAAACAAGAAAGAATCGGTCTCAATTCTATCAAAACAATCGTGCATCACATTGAAATAGTTATCAGCTTGATCGATACCAAATTGACCCAAACCATAATAATAAATTCTTCTTAAATCTTCTTTGGCTTCGGTACTCAAATAATAGCTATACATTCGGCAAATTATTTTTAAATTCCGCTAACATTTCTGCTTTAGTTTGCTTTTTTACAAAACCGCTTTTTTCTCCTTTTTCAATTTTAGCACGCACAAAATCATAATATTCCTCTTTTGAACGTTCCTTTTTTATGAGATAATTAATAGCTTCACTCTTGCTACTAAATTCTTCTTCTGCAACTTGTGCTTTTAGCCATTCATCATTTTGCTTGGCTAAGGTAATGCTTTGTCGTGCCATAACAATTAAATTTTAGTTGGTGTAAATTTACACCAAAATTTTGAAGCTGAAATTAGATTTTTATATTTTCCCTGAAACTGAAATATTACTGTCTTACTTTTATTGAGATGACAGACGAAGTTGAAATTTTGGCACAAACCTACATTTCTGAGAAAGCTTTAGGAAAGGCGAGTGAAAATGACGCATATCATATTGCATTATCTTCTGTAAATAGGTTAGATTGTTTGATAAGTTGGAATTTCAAACACATTGTAAACTTTGACAAAATAAAAATGTTCAATTCAATTAATATGCGATTAGGCTATCCATTAATAGACATTCGCTCACCATTAGAATTTTTAAAAAATGAAACGCCTACGACAATAGTTCTATAAACACATGGGTATGATTATAGGCGTTCCATCTTCCATTAAAAAACAAATATCATAAACAGATGAAAACTAAAGAAACAAAATCATTTGACAGCGTAGCATTTTTTCGAGCAATTAAAGAAAAATTAGCGAAGAAAATGGAAGGAATGAATTTAGTGCAAAAAAAAGAATTTATGCAACAAGTTCGAGAAGGAAAAATTAAGATTGCATAATTGTAACTTTCTCGCTACCGCACAAATCCTTTCCTGTGGTGGTTTATTATAAAAGCAATATTTTATATTAGAAAACCTTTTTTTGTGATGTTTCTAATGATTCAAAATCAAGCAATTTTTTCTTTTATTTTTTCCGTTATTTTGAAGAATTTTGAAGAATTCAGTGAAAAATTCCATTAGTTTTAAAAAATGTATCTTTGCGCAAAATTTACGTTTTATGACCACTTTCGAGCAATTTAATCTTCCAAAATCAGTACAAAAAGCAATCGACGATTTGGGATTTACAACGCCAACTCCCATTCAGGAAAAAACTTTTTCTGTGATAATGTCAGGTCGTGATATGATGGGAATTGCACAAACGGGAACTGGTAAAACCTTCGCTTATTTATTGCCTTTATTAAAATTATATAAATTTACTCCGGGTCATACTCCGAAAATTGTTGTGCTTGTTCCAACTCGTGAATTGGTGGTTCAAGTTGTGGAAGAAGTTGAAAAACTGACCAAATATATGTCGGTTCGCACTGTTGGAATTTTTGGAGGAGTGAACATCAATACTCAAAAAACTACCGTTTATCAGGGTTGCGATATTCTAGTTGGAACACCGGGACGCGTGATGGATTTGACATTAGACAATGTCATCCGATTTGAAGAAATGCAAAAACTGGTCATCGACGAATTCGACGAAATGCTGAATTTAGGATTTCGCACCCAACTGACTGCTATTTTGGCGATGATGCCAAAGAAACGTCAAAACATTCTATTCTCTGCCACAATGACGGATGAGGTCGATGCCATTTTGAATGACTATTTTGATTATCCAGAAGAAGTTACGCTTTCGGCATCGGGAACGCCTTTGGAAAATATCACACAAATTACCTATAATGTTCCCAACTTCAATACCAAAATTAATTTACTGAAACACTTGTTGCAGACGAATGAGGATATGAGTCGCGTTTTGGTTTTCGTGAACAATAAGAAAATTTCGGATTTGGTTCATACTCGAATAGAAGAAGATTTTGAAGGTCAGTTCGGGGTCATTCATTCTAATAAATCCCAAAATTATCGTTTGAGCACCATGGCCGAATTTCAAGCAGGCAATCTCCGTGGACTAATCACTACCGATATTATGGCAAGAGGTTTGGATATTTCCAATATTTCGCACGTTGTCAACTTTGAGATGCCAGAACTTCCGGAGTTGTATATGCACCGTATTGGTCGTACCGGTCGTGCCGATGCCACGGGAACAGCCATAAGTTTCGTTGCGCTTCGGGAAGAAGAATCCAAATTTGCTATTGAATTACTAATGGATATGGAATTGCCCATAGAGGTTTTTCCTGAAATTGTTGA
>DMHA01000140.1 GCA_003449615.1 Flavobacterium sp. | reverse complement strand
ACCTAAACGCCTATACCTATAAAGAAATTCAATCATTTTCGTTTTTTGTAGCAATTACAATCTTACATGAATTTGTCCATGCAGGAAGAAAAGCAAATGGGCTAAACGAAAATGCTGGTGAAATGGGTTGGGGATGGGAAATAGAAGCATTCAAGCGTACAGTAAATCCTTTAAGTTCGGATGATTTGTACAAAAAATTTAATTGGAATTTTAAAATCGATAGAAAACAACAATTCCAATTTAACTTTTTACCAAGTTTAAAAAATTAACCTTATATTTAAGAAAATTATGTTTAAGAAAATTAAAAAAAAACATTTCATTCTTGTTTTGATTGCTCTAAATTTTGCTTGTAAAAATAAATTAGATTCAGAACAAAGTTTTATTTCAAATAATTTTTTAAAGATTGTCGATACAACAGCTTATAACACAGGAGCATTTGTTCTATTACCAAGTGATACTGTTAGGTATCCAAAATTATCTATTAATCTAAACCCATCAGTAACGTATAATAAAAAAATTGATGAGTTTACTCTTGCTTATTTTGAAAATAATAAAAATTTAAAATCTGCTTTCAAAGATTTGTTAGAAAACGGTAAATATGACGAATTTTCGTTAAATTCTGATTTTCCAAAACAAATTGGCAAGTACAATATTTTTTTCAATGGAAAAAACATTGATGAAAAAATAAAATATGCCGGTAGAATTGAAATACAAAACTTTAAAATATATAAAAATAAAGCAATATTAATTTTATCTAAATCGGTTGGGCATTATGGGAGTACTTTTATTATCCTTCTAAAAAGAGAAAAAGATACTTGGGAAATAAGCAGAAGAGAAGTTCTGTTTCAAGCATAAGTATTGTAATGTCCTAACCCGATGGCGCGGATATGAATAAATTTTCTCGAGTACGATAGCGCGGAATTGCATTCCGTGCCCACACAGTTAAGCCCCGCTACCGCACGAATCCTTTCGTGTGGTAGTTTGTTGTAAAAGCTAAATTGATACTGAATACTGTACTAAAAAAGTTTTTTTAGTAGGTGTTTTTTAGTTTTTTGGAAGTTATTTTTATTGTGTCCACACGAAAGGATTCGTGCGGTAGCGGGGGTAAATGTATTTTATAGGTGTACATAGGTATTTAGTTATTTAAAGATTGCAAATTAAAATGGAATGCAAAATGCTATAAAAACATTGAAAATTTTATGAGTTTGCGGTGTTTTTTGTTTTTTAAAGTAGTATCTTAATCGTCATAAATTCCTCCTCTACTGCCAACATTTACAATTTCAATAATTAAATTGGTATCAAAAATGTCGTAGATAATGCGGTATGTGCCTATTCGTATGCGGTAACCACTTCTGCCTGAAAGCTTTTTGTAACCAAAAGGGCGAGGGTTTTCGGCAAGTTCATCTATAGCTTTGATGATAGCAGAATAATACGGTTCGTTAATTTTGGCAAGGGCTTTAATTGCCTTTTTCTTGTATTGAAGTTCGTACATTATTTGCCTAGTTTTTTTCTTTCAGCTTCAATCATTGCCATTGCTTTATTTTTAGTAATAGCAGGTTCATTGTCGTTTTTGCTTTCATCATAAAGCTTTATGTCTTCTAACTCTTCCAACTCTTCTATCATGGTTTTAAATTCCTTCATAGAAAGAACGGCAGATATTTTTTTACCCTTCTTATCGGTAATGTATTGTGGATTTACTGTAAGCATAATTTTTATTATTTGGTCATTTGTAAATATTCTTTAAAAAATCTAAAATATATTTTTTTTCTTCTCTTCCAACAGCCTTATAACCTCGTCTTTTTGTTTTATAATCTTTTCGTATAATTCAAAAACTTTTTCGGATGTAATAGTTACATTTCCGTTTATTGTTCCGATATTGGTTTCAAAATTAGAAATAATCACATATTTTTCTTTAGAGAGCAAGAGTTCTTCGGGTTCAATTTGATAGAGTTTGCATATTTGGTCTATTTTGCTAGTCCAAGTAGCGGTTTCGCCTTTTTCCATTCTGAAATAGGTGCTTTCAGAGATGTTTATACCGATTATGTATTGCTTCGCCTGTTCGCTATCGCTCGGGGCAATATAGTCCAAGAAAAATGGACTATTTTCATACTATCCCGAATTTTCGGGACAAGTAATCGGCATTACACCTTAAACTATTGAACTATTTTACAAATGTTATTGGTATAAGTTCGTGCAGGATATTTTCTAATTCCATACCTCTTGTTTTTCTTAACTCTTTGTGTTTTTCTCCTACGGCTTTGTTCAAACTGTTCAAATTTTAGTTATCAAAACTACATAATTTTTGGGAATTTACAATTAAAGAAAACAAAAACTAGCAAAACACTTGATCCGAGTGTTTTTCCAACCATTGGAGTGCCATTACCTTTCTTTTCTTATGGGGGTTCTGGACTTTGGGGTTTTACTATTTTGCTTTTTATTTTTATAAAAATGGATGCCAATAAAGTGAATGAGTGGTAGTGGATGCGTCAGAGACATTCGCCACAGCCTTATATAAAAAAATTATTCGTTATAAAGAACAGCTCGAAGTGCTGGAAGTTTGTCAGTAGGTTTCTGCAATGTTGCCATTGAAATGAGAATGATTCCTATCCGTTCCAAAAAAAATCTTAATCCAACAACCTCTTACTCACGCGACTACTCGCAATCAACGATGCGAGAAAGCCAAGTGTGATAATGGTTGCCAAAACAACCAGCACATTTTCTATAGAAAAAACCACAGGATAGGCCAGTGATGGAGTAATCATTACCCATTGAAAACGTTGTTGCAATAATACGATGGCAATGCCTAAAGTTAAACCAATTATTCCCCCAAAAACACTCAATAAAGTGCCTTGCAACAGAAATATTTTGCGCAAATCCTTGATTTGGGTTCCTAAGTATAATAAAGTTTTTAGGTTTCCTTTTTTGTCTAAAATCATCATTATCAAGGCACCAATAAGGTTGAAAAGTGCAATGATAATCACCAAAGTAAAAATCAAATAGACCGCAAGATTTTCTGTATTCAACATTTTATACAACGATTCGTTGAGTTGAGCCCTGTTTTTTATGGTAATTTTATTATTGAAAACGGTTTGAAGTTTATTGATTATGGCGTTTTCATCCGCATCTTTTTTCATCTTTAATTCAATTCCTGAAATTTGATTGGGTTTGAATTCTAATAATTCTTGAGCCAAACCCAAATCGGCAAAAACATATTTAGAATCTAATTCTTCGCTGATGGCGTAAATCCCAACAGGAATTACAGTGACTTTATTGAAAGCTTCTTCTGAATTTTCGATTGTGCCTTTGCCGGGTCTGGGCACCATAACCTCTAATTGATTGTTGAAATCAAGCAATCCCATCGAAAAAGTATTGGCAATTCCGTTGCCCACCACCACTTGGTAAGTATCATTTTCAAGCCAATCGCCACTGTAAATGGTTTTCTTTATTGCGTTTACTTTATTGAAATTTTCGTCAATTCCTTTCAAATAAGTTACTTCTTGTTTCCCGTTGAAGGTAAACAAAACCCTTTCCTCAATGATTTTGCTAAAGGAAACCAAACCCTCTATTTGGTTGATTTGCTTTTCTTGTAAAGACGAAATTAAAAACGATTTTCCTAAAGTACTGCTGATTTTTAAATCGGGGTCAATATCATTAGAGAAGGAAAGACTAAAAACTTTCAATCCGCTAAAAACAGATAATACAACGAACAAAGCCATCGCGCCAACTATGATTCCCATACTGGCAATTCGATTGATGATATTGATAGCGTTGTTTTTGCTGTTGCTAAAAATATATCTTTTGGCTATGTAAAGTGGGAAGTTCAAATTTTATTGGAATCTACGTTTTTCTAGAAGCTCACGGTTCTCAATGGGATTGTCTTTGTTGGACAAAGCATTGTCAATTTTTTCGATATAATCTAATGAATCATCTATGAAGAAAACCAAATTGGGAACTTTTCGCAATTGTAAACGAACACGTTGCGACAAATCGTGTTTGATTAATTTAGAATTTGTTTTTATAGCCACTAAAGTTTCCTCGGCTTTGTCTTGAGGGAATATGCTTAAATGCACCGTTGCTACTGATAAATCAGAAGTTACGCTAACTTTGGATACGGAAATGATTAAATTACTAACTCCATTTTTTCGCACTTCGCCTTGCAGAATATCAACCAAATCTTTTTGGATTACGCCCCCTATTTTTTTCTGTCTATTTGTTTCCATGGTGCAAAAATACAATTTTTTTAGAGCCACAAAGACGCAAAGTCACAAAGTTTAAGTATATTGGAGTTTTTAAATTCTATAAATTATCAATGCCAGAATTTTTTATTTCATATATTTACAAAAAACACTTCGAGTCTAAGTGACTTTACTTCGTAAGTTCGCTATCGCTCGGGTGTGGCAAAATTTTTACCGATGAAAAAAATTGAACATATTGGAATAGCTGTTGCTAATTTAGAAGAGTCGTCCAAAATTTATGAAAAACTCTTTGGCACACCATCTTATAAACAGGAAGAAGTCACCAGTGAAGGTGTGAAAACTGCCTTTTTCAATTCTGGCCCAAACAAAATTGAACTTCTGGAAGCTACAAATCCCGAAAGTTCTATCGCCAAATTCATTGCCAAAAAAGGAGAGGGAATTCATCATATTGCTTTTGATGTTGATGATATTGTAGCCGAAATTGAACGATTGAAAGGCGAAGGATTTATTGTCTTGAATGAAGTTCCCAAAAAGGGAGCCGATAACAAATTAGTTGCTTTTTTGCACCCAAAAAGCACTAATGGTGTTTTGATTGAATTGTGTCAGGAAATTCGATAAACTATCATAAAAACCGTTCTGGGACTACAGCGGGTTTGGGACTAAATTAAGCCCTATTTTCGGATTTCCCTATACTGCCAAACAAAACCAACATCCCGTTAAACCAATTGCCCAAATCCTTTGTAGTAGCTGTTGGCGGTTCGGCTATTTTATGTTTTTCAATTGGTTTTTACGTTTCTGCTATTTTTTCTACTTTGTTTTTTAGATTCAAAATTAGATTCAAAAGTATTATCGCAATAAAATTTATACTTATTTCTGTAAATCCGTTTAGATTATTAATGTCAATTCTCGCCATACTATGTCCAAACATAAAAGTTGCAATTGTGTCATTTGTCAAGTTCAGTTTAATTCCGCTGTAAATTCCAGCTGTAAAATGAAAAGCATAACCTAAAACTCCAAAACCAATAATTTGTATTAATTGATTATAAACTGAGAGATTTAAACCTTGAATATTTCGTTTTTTAATTAGTAAATATCCACAATAAATGGAAAAACTATATAAAAGAAATATAGCTAATAGCAATAAAAATATGTCACCATTGATTTGAGTAAAATTTGGAAGAAATCGTATTGTATTTAAAATTCCAACTATTCCGCCGATTAATTGATAAAGCCCTAAAAATTTTATTTTAAGAGTAATTTTTTCCATTAACTATTTTATAATTTATTCTTCAATATGTTTAGATTAAATGTTTTTATCTGTTTCGTTTTTATTAGCTGACCGTCAACTATTTGCCAAGGGGCACATTGTTCAAAACTACTTTATAATGTATGGTTGCTGTTGGTTCCACTGTTTTGGCAACCGAGCAATATTTTTCGAAAGACAATTGGGCAGCTTTCAACGCTTTGTCTTCTTTGATATTTCCTTCCAAATAAAATACCACATAAATATCTTTGAAAGGTTTGGCATCGCCCACTTCTTCTCTAACGCCTTCAACATCTGCTTTGAAAGAAGTGATTTCCTGACGCTGTTTTTTTAGAATCGAAATCATATCAATTCCGCTGCAACCAGCCACTCCCATCAGGAGCAGTTCCATTGGACTTGCTCCCATATCATTGCCTCCAAAATCAGGACGGGCATCTACATTTACAATATGTCCACGTTCGTTTTTCAATTCGAAGTGGAAGTTTTCGTTTATTCTGTTTAATGTTATTTTCATTGTTCCCCTCCCCAGCCCTCCCCGAAGGGGAGGGAGCTAAGACTGGAGGTTAGTCTTGTTTTAAAGGTTAATTGATATTATTTGAAAATTCTTTAACTAATGAATCGAATCGAACTTGGAGAATTTTATAGTTTACTTTTTAAACACTTTATATATTTTCAAAGCACTATCTATTTGCTGATTTTCTGAAATTTGAGGAAATAAAAAATAGCTTCCGTGATAAATTTTCATTTTAATCCACCATTTTTATAACATACATTGTACAAACTTCGTACTGCCCAAAATGAACTATCCGCGTGCAACGCCCACCAATGTTTATTTAAAAAATCCCTAGCACCATATTTTTTTAGGTATAAATATGCTTCTTGGACATTCATTTTATAGGCTTCGGCAAAGGCTGGCACGATGTAGGTAATAAAACTAATTTTATCACTTGTGACTTTGTCTAATGTTTTTTTTGTTATGGTATTCATATCAATTAGCTTTTAACAAAGTTACATTTTTTTAGTTTAGAAAAATAGACCAACTTATTTATCCGACAACCGCAACAAATCTCCAAAAACTCCTCTCGCCGTAACTGCCGAACCTGCGCCAGCTCCTTGAATTACGATGGGTCGGTCGCCGTAGGATTCAGTATAAATTTCGAAGAAAGAATCTGATCCTTTCAATCCTCCCAAAGCGGTATCCGAAGGTACGGAAACTAATTTTACTTCCAGATTTCCTTTGTCATTTTGTAAATCGCCCGACAATTCGCCAATGTATCTCAAGACGTGATTGGGTTCTTGGTCTTCTCTTATTTTGGTGTAAATTGGGTCGAATTCCTTTAATTTATTCAAGAAATCGGTAACGTTTCCTTCACGCAAATGTTCTGGAATCAGGTTTTGAATGTCGATTTCCTCGAATTCATTCTGCAAATCCAATTCTCTTGCCAAAATTAATAATTTTCTACCCACATCGTTTCCACATAAATCTTCTCTTGGATCGGGTTCGGTATAACCGTTGTCGATGGCTTCTTTCAGAATTTCGCTAAATGGAACGTCTTTTGCAGAAAAATTATTAAACAAATAACTCAAAGTTCCTGAGAAAACTCCTTTAATTTTGGTGATATTTTCACCCGAAAGATGCAATAATTTTATCGTATCAATCAATGGTAAACCTGCACCAACATTGGTTTCGTATAAATAATTCTTTTGGTTTTCTGCCAAAACTTTTCGCAAGTCTTTGTAAAATTTATAACTCAAAGTATTCGCTACTTTATTCGATGAAATTAAATCAAAACTGTTTTCTGCCAATGTCACGTAATTTTCGACAAATGAAGCACTTGCCGTGTTGTCAATGGCAATCAAATTCTCCAAATTATTTTCATTGGCGAAAGCAATAACATCATCAATTGTATAAGAGAAACCGTTGGTTTGAATTTCGTTTTTCCAATTTGGAGAAACTCCGTTTTTGTTCAAAAGCAGGTTTTTAGAATTTGCAATTGCAAAAACATTCAACTTAATGTCTTTTCGTTTTTCGATAGCTGGTGCCGATTCTAATATTTGATTAATCAAAGTGCCACCTACCAGTCCGTGACCGAAAATGGCGATATTTATTTTCTTGGAAACTCCAAAAATCTCTCCGTGAATGACGTTCAAAGCCTTGTTCAATTGTGATTTTTTCACCACCAAACTCACGTTTTTGCCCGTTACCGTATTGTTGAAAAGAATAGGCACCACCTTATTTTTAATCAATGAAGTGTAGGGTTTATGGAAAGTGCTCAAATCCTGACCAATAATCGAAATCACCGAAACATCATCGGTAATTGAAATCTTGTTCACGTCTTTCGAATAGAAATCATTTTC
>DMHA01000385.1:2566-6728 GCA_003449615.1 Flavobacterium sp. | reverse complement strand
TTAATGGTTTGAAAAATAAGCTAAATATTCAAACTATTTTCTGTAGAACCTCAATAGTTATTATCTTTATCCTCAAAAATACTAAAAATGATTACTTCAAAAATTATTGCAAACGGAATTTTAAGAGCTTTGGGTTTTATCGTTTTAGTGGCTATATCTGTATATTTTATATACCTAATCCAGTCGGTTTTAATCTATCTTGTGGTGGCATTAATACTAACTTTGGTAGGAAATCCAATTCTTGATTTCTTCAAAAAAAGATTAAAATTCAAACACACTTTGGCAACAATTGCTACACTTTTTATTTTTATCCTAATTATTGCTGGATTTGTATTGATGTTTATTCCTCTGATTTCTTCTCAAGGAGAGAATTTGTCCTTACTAAAAACATCTGAAATTGAACAGAAAATTACCCAATTGACCAATCAATTCATTACTTTTTTAGAGAGTCATAATATCGATTCTAAAGAAATGCTAAAAGAATTTAATTTGACTTCTAAAATGAATTTCAATTTAATCCCAACATTATTAAATAGTATATTGGAAACCATTGGAAGCTTTGGAATGGGTTTAGCTTCTGTTTTGTTTATTACTTTTTTCTTTCTCAAAGACCGATTACTTTTCATTGTTGGTGCTAAAAAATTAATTCCAGACACACACGAAGAACAAATTATGAATTCATTACATAAAATAAATCATTTGCTTTCTCGCTATTTTATCGGATTATTACTTCAATTGTTTATATTATTTATATTATATGTTTTAGTATTATTAATTTTTGGAATTCCCAATCTTTTCATCATAGCCTTTCTATGTGCTGTTTTGAATATTATTCCTTATATCGGACCATTGATTGCCTCAGTTTTAGCAGCCATTTTAACAATGTTGAGCAACTTAGGTGCCGATTTTCAAACGGTAATATTACCCACAACTATCTATGTTTTAATAGGTTTTTGGATTGTTCAAATTATAGATAACAATTTATCGACACCTATAATTTTTTCCAAAAGTGTGAGTTCGCATCCTCTTGAAATTTTCCTTGTGATATTGATTGCGGGATTTCTATCGGGTATTTTGGGAATGATAGTTGCTGTTCCGTTATACACCATTTTGAAAGTAATCGGGAAAGAATTTTTTCCAGAAAATAAAGTAATCAAGTTGCTCACTAAAGACATTTAATTTTGGATTTAAAATTATTAAATCCTGAAATTCAAGAGTTTATCAATTCTAATATTGGTAAAAAAATCACGAAATTGGCTTTGCAAAAAAATCCATTTCCTGAAATGGAATGGATTGCTATTTTGAATCAAATAGAGGCAAAAACCAAATCTAAAGACAAATTACCCAATTGGTTTACTACAAAAAACATCATTTATCCCAGCAAAATTTCTGTTGAACAAACCTCGTCCGAAAAAACGGCATCCTACAAATCTGAAATCGTTTCAGGCGAAAGTCTCATTGATTTGACAGGAGGTTTTGGTGTTGACGATTATTATTTTGCAAAAAAGATGAAAAATGTCATCCATTGCGAAATAAATATAGCGCTTTCCCAAATTGTAAAACACAATTTCGAGCAACAAAAAATCCAAAACATCAGTTGCCATTCTGGAGATAGTTTAGAAATTTTGACTCAATTCAACGCCAAATACGATTGGATTTATATAGATCCTTCCCGGAGAAATGATATGAAAGGCAAAGTATTTATGCTCAAAGATTGTTTGCCCAACGTTCCTGAACATCTTGATTTTTTATTCCATTATTCGGATAAAATTCTAATAAAAACAGCTCCCCTACTCGATATTTCGGCTGGATTATCTGAATTGAAAAACGTAAAAATGATTCATATTGTGGCGGTCGAAAACGAAGTCAAGGAATTATTGTGGGAATTACACAAAGGTTATTTTGGTAAAATTCTCCTAAAAACCATTAATATTGTCAAAGAAAAAAGAGAATTTTTTGAATTTATTTTGGATGAAAATCCCGAAATCCCTGAATATGGTTTGCCCGAAAAATACCTATACGAACCCAACGCTGCCATTATGAAATCGGCTGGATTTGATCAAGTGGGTACTTTTTACACACTTAAAAAATTACACAAACATTCACATTTATATACCAATTCTGAAATTATTGCTTTTCCAGGAAGAGTTTTTGATATTGAAAATTCATTTCAATATCACAAAAAAGAGATGAAAAATTATCTTGAAGGAAAACAATTCAATATTACCACCAGAAACTTTCCAGATACGGTTGAAAGCATTCGCAAAAAATGGAAAATAAAAGAAGGGGGAAATCTATATTGTTTTTTTACAACTGATGAAAATGAGAATAAAATAGTTTTAATTTGCAAAAAAATTAAACAAGAATGAAACAAGTAGCCTTAGCCATTTTCTTCATGATGAGCGGTCAAATATTTGCACAAATAAACTGTGATTACAGTGTGAATGTGAAAGATTCTATTGGGACTTATAAATCGACCAAAGAATATATGATTTATGAGAAAAATTTTGCTGGAAACAAAAATTACATCTTTTTTTCTTTGACTTCGACTGATGGAACTCCAACATTGAATGTTCAGTTTATTCAAAAAAGTAAAGATTTTATGAAAGCACAATGTTTTGACAAAAATTCAAAATTGTTTTTTCAATTGAATAACGGAAAAATAGTAACCTTGCTCCACTTTGACAAAGAAAGTTGTGGTACTATGGTTAGGGACAACAATGGTTTTGACAACCGACTTTTAGTGGGAAATTTTATGTTTTTAAAAGGTTCTTTCGAAGATTTGAAAAGTTCTCCGGTCAATTTAATGCGAATAAAATATTTGACCGATTTAGAAGATTATGTTTTCCGAAAAGAATTTACCTCTGAAATGGATAATAAAGCCTATCATCCTGAAACTTATTTTATCAATTATTTGCACTGTGTTGAATAATTAATCGCATTTCCATTTGGTGTTTGAAACTTTATCGTTTAAAGCAGATTTCAAATTATAATGCCACCATTCTGAATCAAATGAGTTAAAACCATATTTTAACATTGTAGTTTTCAATAATTCTCTGTTGGATTTAATTTCCTGCGAAAGATTTTGATAATTATGACTGGCTTCAATTCCGAAAAAGTCGAAAGTAGTTCCCATATTAAGTTCAATTCCATTGGCATCGACCAAAGTAATATCGACGGCACCTCCTCTATTGTGAATGGAACCTTTGCTCGGATTGGCTACATACTCGGGATTTGGAACTATTTTCCACATTCGTTTTTGAATATCTAATGGTCGATAACAATCGAATATTTTGATTTTGTAACCCTTTTTCATCAATTCTAAATTGGTTTCTATCAATGCTTTGACGGTTTTCAATCTCAAAAAACATTCGGCACAATCATACACTTTTGCCTTCAAAAAATTGTCCGAAGTGGCATATTTCATATCATAAACAAAATCTTTGCTATAGTCTTTCAAGTTGACAAATGTGGTATCATTCAAGGTTTCTTGATTTTTAATATCATTTACAATTTGAGATTTACAGGAAAATAAACTCAGAATTGTACATAAAAGAAAGACGGATTTGATATAGGAGGTCATAATTTTTATTTTGGTTAAAAATAGAAAAAATTATCTTTCATGGACACATAGATTTTGTTTGTGTCAACGATTGTATCAAAAATCCTTTCAGATACTGAATCGGGTGTACAACAAATTGCATTTTAAAAACTTTTGCCTTAAGTACCAACGGTTGAAACCGTTGGTGCTTTAAAAGTGTAATTTGTCGTGCACCCAAATATTCTTATCTATCAGATACTGAATAATTACTATTTTAATAGTATCAGAGCTTAAAATAAAATCGAAGTCAATTTATATTTTGCTATTCATTTGATTGTTAACTAATTTAAAATAGCATAAAAAAACATTAAAAAAAAGGGGTTATTTATTTGTGATATACAGATTAGAAAGTTACATTTGCAACCGCTTAAAAGCGATATAAGTTCTTATAATGGAGAGTTGCCTGAGTGGCCGAAAGGACATGTTTGCTAAACATGCGTATGGGAAACTGTACCAAGGGTTCGAATCCCTTACTCTCCGCTTTTGTAAACTTCGGGGTGTAGCGTAGCTCGGTTATCGCGCCTGCTTTGGGAGCAGGAGGTCGCAGGTTCGAATCCTGCC
>DMHA01000385.1:2076-2474 GCA_003449615.1 Flavobacterium sp. | reverse complement strand
TATTAATGGACGCATAGCTCAGCTGGATAGAGCACCTGCCTTCTAAGCAGGCGGTCGAAGGTTCGAATCCTTCTGCGTTCACAAAAACCACTCAAGAGAGTGGTTTTTTTGTTTCTATTTTACATCCAAAAGATTTATAATAACGAAATCATGAATAAAATCAAAATTGTAATTTGCTATTTACTCAAAATGATTAAATTCGCAATTTAAACATTGAATTCAACTATCATGAACCAAAAAGTCGTTATCGTTTCTGCAGTCAGAACTCCAATAGGAAGTTTTATGGGGGGATTGTCAACCGTTTCTGCACCAAAATTAGGTGCAATAGCCATCAAAGGTGCATTAGATAGAATCCAATTGGATGTGAATTTAGTGGACGAAGTTTTTATGGGCAATGT
>DMHA01000385.1:0-1915 GCA_003449615.1 Flavobacterium sp. | reverse complement strand
TCGGGAATGAAATCTGTGATGTTGGGCGCACAAGCAATCCAATGTGGGGATGCCGAAATTGTCGTCACTGGCGGAATGGAGAATATGAGTTTGATTCCACATTATGTGCAGTTGAGAAATGGCTATAAATTTGGTCCTGCCACAATGGTTGATGGATTACAGAAAGACGGACTTACAGATGCCTACGATAACAACGCTATGGGCGTTTGTGCCGATTTATGTGCCACTGAATATAATATAAGTCGTGAAGACCAAGATGCCTTTGCCATTCAATCCTATAATCGTTCTGCGAAAGCTTGGGAAGCTGGAAAATTTGATAAAGAAATTGTTCCTGTTGCGGTTCCGCAAAGAAAAGGAGACCCAATAATAATTTCAAAAGACGAAGAATTTACGAATGTTTCTTTGGATAAAATTCCATCCTTGAATGCCGTTTTTACTAAAGAGGGGACTGTGACTGCTGCCAATGCCTCGACCATAAATGATGGCGCTGCCGCTATGGTATTGATGAGCGAAGAAAAAGCAATTTCCTTAGGATTAAAACCTTTGGCATACATACGCAGTTATGCCGATGCCGCTCAAGAACCTAAATGGTTTACTACAACGCCAGCATTAGCAGTCAATAAAGCTTTAAAAAAAGCCAATTTATCTGTTGAAGATGTAGATTATTTTGAATTTAATGAGGCATTTTCCGTTGTGGGTTTAGCCAATGCAAAAATTCTTGGAATAAATAATACGAAATTGAATGTCAATGGCGGAGCAGTTTCTTTAGGTCATCCCTTGGGATGTTCTGGAGCAAGAATTATAGTAACTTTACTGAATGTATTAGAACAAAATAACGGCAAAATTGGAGCAGCAGCAATCTGTAATGGTGGTGGTGGAGCTTCGGCTATTGTTATTGAAAGAATTTAAAAATCAATTAAAAATCACGAATTAAAAATTAAAAATTTAACTCGTATTCATTTATTTTATAGAAATTCATATTAATTTTTAATTACTTTGCCTTTTCGAGAAAAGCTCTATGGGCGTAATTTTAATTCTCAATTTTTAATTTTTAATTCGTAATTTTTAATTGTAAAAAATGTTCGGAATTTGTAATCTATCCATAATCCCACTTCGAATTGAACCCAGTGACCGAAGCGAAATTGTTTCGCAAGTTTTGTTTGGCGAACATTTTGAAATCTTGGAACAGTTGAAACAATGGTCAAAAATTAAATTACAGTATGATAATTATGAAGGTTGGGTGGATGCTAAGCAATACCAGATTATTTCCGAATCTGAATTCCATCAATTATCCGAAGATGTGATTGTTTTAAATGCTGATTTATTGGAATATATTGCGGGTCCAAATAATTTGTTACTCCCTATTCCGCTTGGCTCTTCCCTGTCTTTTTTGAATCACGCAGACATTAACACAGCCAACTTTAACTTTGAGGGAACAAAAATCAGCGGCATAAAGCCAAAAAATGACATCCTAAACACTGCTTTTATGTACCTCAACGCTCCTTATCTTTGGGGTGGAAAAACGCCTTTTGGTATTGACTGCTCGGGTTTTACACAAATGGTTTACAAACTCAATGGTTACAAATTGTTGCGTGATGCCTCACAACAAGCTACACAAGGAGAGGCGCTGAGTTTTATCGAGGAAAGTGAACCTGGAGATTTGGCTTTTTTTGACAATGAGGAAGGAAATATTATCCACGTTGGAATCATTATGGAAGATAACTATATCATTCACGCCAGCGGAAAAGTAAGAATTGACCGCCTCGACCATCTTGGAATATACAATTCCGAAGCCAATAGACATACTCACAAACTTCGAGTCATTAAAAAAATTATATAAAAAAACCGTTTCAGTTTTAGAATTGAAACGGTTTTCTTTTGAACTATATTGATTTATACCGATTATGTATTGCTT
>DMHA01000132.1 GCA_003449615.1 Flavobacterium sp. | reverse complement strand
CATTCCTTCGCACAAACACAAAGCCGAATAACCAGTATAAGTTCCTATTTCGAGAATATTTACAGGACGAATTAATTTGGACAACATACTCAAAACACGACCTTGAAAATGCCCAGTCAACATTCGTGGCAACAAAACTTTTTGATAAGTTTCTTTGTTCAAAGCCGCCAACAATTCGGGTTCTTTTTCGGAATGTTGCTCGATATAATTTTCTAATTCTTGGGAAATGAAGTGCATTAAACTAAACTTTTTATTGGGTCGTGTAGCGTATTGAAAACTTTGACTATTCTGATTTCATTGTTTTTAAATTGATACAAAACTTTGTAGTTATCAACAATTATTCTTCGGCAATCTTTTCGATATTCATCAATTTGAAATTGTTCAGGGAAAACAATTTTCTCAGGAGCATTGTAAATTGCATCAAGTTTAGCATTTGAAATAATATTATCTAATCTTTTTAATTCATTTTTTGCGTTCGCAGACCATTTGACTTTATATTTCATTTCTCCAACCTTTGATTTCTTCTAAAAGTGCTTCGTGCGAAATGCATCTTCCATTTTCAAAATCGTCAAGTGCTTTGTCGATATCCTCATTATATTGTTTTAAGGTCAAAGGTTTTCCAGATACATCATAAGCAACAATTGGTTCAGAAACACTATCATTATTGGTTTCAACAAATTCATCATCAGTTAAATAATTATCAAAAACCGAAGAAACGATACGCAGTAAACGCACATCCGCATTTTCGATTTGATTGTGAATTTTCTGTTTTAATTCTGGAAGTCCCATACTTTTATATTTTACAAAACAAATTTACAAAATAAAATTTTGAGGTTTAGAAAAAATCAATATAATTCAAAATAGTCATTAACTTTGCGTTTCTGATTAATAAGAAAGATATTAGATTTTTGAATATGGAAAAACACAAATTTACAATAGTATTGATTTTTTCAATAATATCGAACATAACTTTTGCTCAAGAATATCTTTTAAAAAATGAAGAAATAATTTTTTCTTTCGAAACTAGAAGTAAAAAGAAGATAATGTTGGCTAAAGATAAAGATGAAAATTATATTATATGTAGATATGGTACACTTGATAAGATTGAAATTGAATTCCCTGAAAAAACTCAAGAAAGTTGGGGTAAATTTAGTTATTCCTATAGTGAGATTAATGGAAACATAGAAAATGCTCTCATTTTTAGGAACAAAGATTTTGAATATGCAATATATGATTGTTTCTATATAGAAAAAAGAAATAAATTTTCAATAGGGATGAGAATTATAAACAAGAATAAAGAAGTGGTTTATTTGAGAGGGAAAATAAAATCTCAAAAAGGTAAGCTAGTAATTAATGATTTAACCAAAATATGGAGTTCTGTAAAAAAGAGGATTAAAGATAAGTAGATGTTAACATTCTGATATTTGCCCAATGATGGAAAAAAAAGACATTCGAGCCTTGTCCAAAGAGGAATTACGCGATTTTTTTGTTGCCAATGGCGACCAAGCTTTTCGCGGAAACCAAGTCTATGAATGGTTGTGGAGCAAAGGAGCACATAGTTTTGATGATATGACCAATTTGGCAAAATCGACTAGAACAATGCTCGAAAACAATTTTGTCATCAATCACATCAAAGTCGATACGATGCAGCGAAGTGAAGACGGAACGGTGAAAAATGCGGTTCGTTTGCACGATGGTTTGGTGGTCGAAAGCGTTTTGATTCCAACCAATACTCGAACAACAGCTTGCGTTTCGAGTCAAGTGGGTTGTAGTTTGGATTGTAATTTTTGTGCCACTGCCCGACTCAAAAGGATGCGAAATCTTGAACCCGCCGAAATTTACGATCAAGTAATTGCTATCGACAAAGAAAGCCGTTTGTATTACAATCATCCGCTGTCGAATATTGTTTTTATGGGGATGGGCGAACCGCTGATGAATTACAACAATGTGCTGAAAGCCATCGAAATGATCACTTCAAACGAAGGTTTGGGAATGTCGCCAAAACGCATCACGGTTTCCACTTCTGGTATTCCAAAAATGATTAAAAAAATGGCCGATGATGAAGTAAAATTCAATTTGGCTGTTTCCTTACATTCTGCAATTGATGAAATTCGTTCTAAGATTATGCCGTTTAGTGCAAGTTTTCCTTTGGCAGATTTGAGAGAATCATTGGAATATTGGTACAAAAAAACCAAAAGTAAAATTTCCTTTGAATATGTGGTATGGAAAGGCATCAACGACAATAAAGAATCCGTTGAAGCTTTGGTTAAATTCTGTAAATATGTGCCTTGCAAAGTCAATCTTATCGAATACAATCCTATTGATGATGGCGAATTTCAACAAGCTTCGGAAGAATCCATTAATGTTTATATCAAAGCACTTGAAGCCACTGGAATTGTAGTAAAAGTGAGAAGAAGTCGTGGCAAAGATATTGATGCCGCTTGCGGACAATTGGCAAACAAAGAAGCATAAAGATTCGAATTCTTTAACTCTACAAGTTGCAATCTTCGTCATTTTTTGAAATCTTATGAATGTAATAATCTATGAGATTAAAGAACTATTTCAATTCCAAAAAACTGTTTTCAAAACAAATATGTTACTGTAACATTTGTTGCAGTAAGAATAATTCTAACTAGTGATATTTATCATATTTTTTGATATTAACATCACTTACCTTCGTTTGAAAATTCATTGTATTGAAAATACTGCCAAAATATTTTTTGTTATTAATTCTCACATTTGCGATGTTGTTCTATAATTTTAGAATGACTTATGCATTGTTATACTATTCTTTCAACAATGCTGAATTTACTGAAAAATATTGTGAGAACAAGGCTAAACCTGTTATGAAATGTAATGGAAAATGTAAATTGGCCAAACTCGCAAAAGAAACCGAAAACAACAATAGTGATAAAAATACTGTTATTGAAAAAGAAACCGTTTTGTACTTTCAATCTATCGAAAACATAGAATTTATAGTTTTTTTACCTCAAAAAAACGGAATTAAAACAAAATGTTCACTTCATAATTATAATTCTACTTCATCCAACTTCCACCCGCCAAATTCTTATTTTTCATTTTCGTAAATAAAATTAATTCTAAATTTTTACAATAATACAATGAAAAATACATTCATTATAGCTTTGCTATGTTGTTTTGCTTTGTCTTTTGGACAAACTAAAGAGCCAAATACAATCCAAACAAAAAAAGATACAATAAACAAAAAAACAATCTTGCTCGAAGAAGTAATTGTTACAGGAAATGTAAAAACAGATCCTACGCTTACTATTGTGAAACAAGATTTTACAGAAAAAGTAGTGCAACCAAAAAATTCAGGAGAATTATTTTCTGATATTAATGGGTTTTCACTCATCAAGAGAGGAAATTATGCGGTTGATCCATCGTTTAGAGCTAATCAATATGAGCAACTTAACGTGCAATATGATGGAGGAACCAAAGCTTTTCACGCTTGTCCCAACCGAATGGATCCCATAACAACATTGGTAAATCCTGAGGAAATCACAAAAATTGAAATCATCAAAGGGCCTTTTTCGGTTCGCTACGGAAATACTTTTGGCGGTGTTATCAATATGGTAACTCAAAACGGAAATGCGACTGGGAAAGTTTTTGGAGGATCTATTTCTTCTGGTTATGAAAGCAATGGAAATTCCTTTGTAAATATGCTGCAATTATCAAGTGATATGAAGAAATTTGATATTCTTGCAGATTTGAGTTATCGCAATTACGGGAATTATGAAGATGGCAATCAAAATGAAATTTCGTCCTCTTTCAGCAGTATTGGTTATGGCATTAAAATGGGCTATGAGTTTACCGAAAACCAACGCTTGCAAGCCAATTTTCGACAAAACTTTGGCCGAGATGTTTTGCACGCAGGTTTACCTATGGATACTGACGAGGACAACAGTAGCATTGGCAGTTTAGATTATATATTGAAAAGCAATGCCTCTGTTTTCAAGGGATTTACTGCTAAAGTATATTATTCGTATGTCGATCATATTATGAGTAATTACAGAAGACCATCTTTTCCAACGAGTGAAGCTATTGCCAAAGTAAATGCGACTACTTATGGGGGAAAACTAGAAACCGAATGGGATTTATCGCCAAAATGGAAATTATTTACAGGAATTGATATGGTAAATCTTTCTAGAGATGGTGGCAGAGACAGACTAGTAAAGAAAAATATGGCTGGGGTTACTTTAGTAACGCCATTAGCTTTTTATGATAAAGTTTGGCAGGATAGTTACAATAATACTTTCGGGACTTTTGCTGAAGCCAAATGGTTTATTTCAGAAAAATCTATTGTAAATTTAGGTGCAAGAGTCGATTTTGTTGCCTCAGATGCTCAAGATTTAGATGCTAGTTTCGTTAATTTATATTCAAATATTGACAAGCGTAATGAAACTAATTTTAGTGGAACCATCTCCTATAAGAGATTGATTTCTCCTGATTATACTCTGGAAATGGCTTTTGGTAGAGGAACTCGTTCTGCCAATATCGAAGAGCGCTATATCGCTTATTTCAATGTAGGTAGAGATCCTTACGAGTACATTGGTAATCCGAATCTAAAAGCAGAAACCAATAATCAATTTGAAATTGGGCTTACTGGAAAAGAAAAACTGAATGGTTTTTTCGACCAAATAAAATTCGGAGGTTCTCTTTATTATTCGATTTATGAAAACTACATATTGGCAGTTGTTGATGAAACGCTTGTTAGAAAATACAATCCTACAACACAACCAATTCATCCAAAAGTGTTTCGAAATATTGACAACGCATTCAAAACGGGATTTGAATTTTTTAGCGATTTAAAATTTGCTAATTATTTTAATTTCTTGACCGAAGTTGCTTATGTTTACACAGAAAACAAGGATTTTGACGAAAATTTGCCACTAACTCCACCATTGGTAACCCGATTGAAATTGAGCTTCGAAAAAGGAAAATTCTGGACATCAGCACAATATACTTTAACTGCCAAACAACCAAAGATTGCACTTTCCTATGATGAAATTGCAACCCAAAACTACGAAGTGATGGATTTAAAAGCAGGATTTAAACCTATCGAAAGTTTGAATATTGGCGTGGGAGTTCTCAATCTTTTTGACCAATACTATAATAATCATTTGACTTTTGCTTTCAATAATCAAGCTAATTTTGGCAGAGTTCCTATTACTGAGCCAGGACGAAATTTTACATTTTTTGTAAATTATAAGTTTTAAATTATAACAAAAAAAGAGATTGCAGTTTGCAATCTCTTTTTGATAATATACTCATATTCAATCTATATACTATTTATTTTCTCAGTACAATTTCTTTTGTAACCCCGTTGATTGTAATAGTTGCCAGTTTATCACATTCCCCATTTCCATAATCCAAGGTAGCTGTTGCATCATTTTTCACAATTTCTACAATACCCGAAACCGGGAAAGGCATTTTACAACTCATTTTAATTAAAAGAGGAGTGGTTTTTTGTATGGTACGAGTGTATTTTGATCCATTTGGGAATGTTGTAATATCATATCCCCAAACTTTGAAAACATTGTCTTCCCAATTGGCGAAAGTTGCAAATCCTTCGACCATTTCTCGCACTCTTGTTCCAATTCTTGTATATATTTTTCCGTCGGGAAAGGTAACTTTCACATCTATGGAATGGGTAGTTACAGGGTGTATTGCTTCAAGTAAATCGGAAGTTTTTAATTCGTGGGTAATTGTTTTACTGCCTTCAATTAGTTTATCATTATGATAAAATCCTTCTAATTTGTATGTAATCGTTCTAATTGGAGTTGAGAAATTTTTAGAAAAACTAATGCTAATTTTTCCTTTTAAGACATTTCCGTTTGGCAACGCACAACCTTGAGTACCAAAATCAATAGTTCGTGTCCAAGTATCATTGGTCAAAACTGAAGTAACAGTGGCGCATAATGGCAACATACTTTTAATAGGAGTACTTGTTTTGGCAGCCGAACTCTTTTGAACCTCAAATTGGTCTTCAGCAATGAAAGAAACATCATCAACTGTGGCATCGATTTCAGAATTTACAACAGTTTCATCAACAGTAATTGCGTTTTGGGCTGCTTCTTCACTAACAGATTCATTGTTACAACCAATAAAAAAAGTAATGGCTAACAATGCAGCGAATAATAAAATTTTGTTTTTCATAATTAATAAAAATTTAATGGTTTAATTCTTTGATAAAGAAATTTAAAAAAGGTTTAATTATAGTTAATAAATTGATGTAAATAATTTAAGTTTAAACAAAAAAAGAGCTGTAGTTTGATACAGAATACGAAAAAACAAACAATATTGCTCTGATAATCAGGCACAAAATTTATAAGTAATAGTTTTTAAATAAAGTGTTCAAATTTTGGCGACGTTATTTTGTCATTTTTCAAGGCAAAAAATCTTT
>DMHA01000261.1 GCA_003449615.1 Flavobacterium sp. | reverse complement strand
AGGGTATAGAAATTTTGTGTCTCAATTTATCTACGGTTGTGCCAAAAAGTAAATCTTTAAAACCAGTGTGCCCGTGTGTTCCCATGACCAAAACATCGAAAATTCCATTGTTGATGATTTCTGGAATTACATTATTGGGCTTGCCAAAGCCTAATTTTGTTTTTACTTTAAACCCTTTTTGCGAAAGCATTTCTTTATATTCTGCCAATAGTTTAGCGTCAATTAGGGTTTCCTGATCTTCAATATTTTTGCCATAAACCATAGCTCCAACTGTTTCAACCACGTGAATCAAGGTGTATTTGGCTTCTGTTCCTCCTAGTTCGAAAGCGCTATTTATGGCAATAGCATCTGCCTCTGAAAAATCAACTGCAATGGCAATTCGCTTCGTTTTATACGTTCCACTTTTAGAAAAATGAAGGTCTAAATTGTGGGGAGAATGATTTTGAAATTCCTGTTTCGATTTGGTAATAAACGGTTTGAATACAATATATAAGAGCAAAATCAAGAAACTTAAAGCCAATGGAACAACTGTTAGCCATAAAACAATGGGGGTTTTAGAAGTTTCCAGCCAACCGACAATTTCATTATACACTAATTTAACGTTCAACGAAACAATAATCAAGGCTACTATCCACGATGCGATTTGAGTCGTTTTGCTAATCTGAAACCCTTTCATTTTAGATTTATCACTCACGAAATGAATCAACGGAATGATGGCAAAACCCAATTGCAAACTCAAAATTACCTGACTCAAAATCAGTAGCTTTCCGGTGACGCTTTCGCCAAAAATAGAAATAACAATTACAGCAGGAACAATCGCAATCAAACGAGTAATTATTCTTCTAACCCAAGGTTGGATTCTTAAATTGAGATAACCCTCCATCACAATTTGTCCCGCTAATGTTCCTGTAATAGTTGAACTTTGACCTGCTGCAATCAAAGCAACAGCAAACAAAATTGGCGCCCATTTCGTGCCTAAAATTGGTGCCAAAAATTGATGTGCATCCTGAATTTCGGCAACTTCAAACATTCCGTTTTTGTAGAATGTGGCCGCAGCTAAAATTAAAATTGCGGCATTTACAAAAAAAGCCAAGTTCAAAGCAATGGTACTATCGATTAAATTGTATTTCAAAGCTTGCTTGATTCCTGCAACACTTCGATCAAATTTTCGGGTTTGCACCAAAGAGGAATGTAGGTATAAATTGTGTGGCATAACCGTAGCTCCAATAATCCCAATAGCGATATAAAGTGCTGCCGAATTGGGCAAGGAGGGAATTAGACCATAAACTACTTTCCCCATTTCGGGTTGGGCAAAAATCATTTCGAAAATAAAGGAAATTCCAATGATAGCGACCAACACAATGATGAAAGCTTCCATTTTTCGGATGCCTTTGTTGATGAGAAAAAGCAATAAAAAAGTATCTAAAACAGTAATAATAACCGCTTCAATCAACGGAATATCAAACAATAAATTAATCCCGATTGCCATTCCCAAAACCTCAGCAAGATCACAGGCAGCAATGGCAATTTCGGCAAGAAAATAGAGAATATAATTAATTGGTTTCGAATAGGTTTCGCGTGAAGCTTGAGCCAAATCTCGTTGGGTTACAATTCCGAGTCTTGCGCTTAAACTCTGCAAAAGCAAAGCCATCATATTACTCATCAATAAAACCCAAAGCAAAGCATAACCAAACTGACTTCCGCCAGCAATATCAGTCGCCCAGTTTCCAGGATCCATATAGCCCACACTTATCAAATAGGCAGGACCAAAAAAGGCGAAAATTTTTCTAAATGTAGAAGTTTTATTTTGTGTGGCTACCGACTCGTTGACTTCTTCAAGTGATTTACTCATACTTTTTATCTTAAAATATTTTTCAAAAGTAATAAAATTTATTGTTATTCAAAATATTTTTTTAGATTTGTCTAAAAAATAATTTAAACAAACCTCAATGAAAAAAACATATTTCCTCTTTTATGGTATAGTATTGGTTCACAATTGGTGTAATGCGCAAAACTTGCCCTCAATTCAAACCGACAGACCCGATCAAACCGAATGTCCATTTATTGTTCCTGTGCATTTTGTTCAATTAGAAAATGGTTTTTCAATTAGAGAAAATAAAAATAATTCTAGTGAAATTACAACTCCAACTGTTTTGACACGACTAGGGATTAGTGCCAATTTTGAATTGCGATTGATTACAGAATTTGTTTTAAACAAAAATAATTTTGAGGATAAATTGGGTTTGCATCCAGTTTTAATTGGTTTTAAAACAAAACTATTTGAAGAAAAAGGAATTCTTCCTAGTACGGCATTTATTGGCCACATTGAGTTTCCAAAAACAGGTTCAATGGTTTATCAAACAACCTATTATGCTCCCGAATTTAGGTTTTCGATGCAGCACACTATTTCGGACAGGCAATCCTTGGGTTACAATATTGGTGCAGAGTGGAATGGCGAAACACCCGAGCCAACTTTTATTTATACCTTAACAACAGGCTATTCTTTTACCGAAACAATTGGTGGATATATTGAATTATATGGTTTTGTACCACAAATTGACAGACCAAATCATCAATGTGCTGCTGGTTTAACCTATTTGTTTAATCCCCATCATCAACTCGATTTTTCAGGCGGTTTTGGATTATCCAAAATGGCGTCCAAATATTATATTGCAGTTGGTTATTCATTTCGATTTAAAATCTAAATTTATTCAACATTTACAAAAAGTTCAAATTTTATTTGATGATATGCAATTTGTTCATACAATTCCTTATATAGTTGTATAAAACCATTCGGTAATTTTTCCTAGAAGTATCAATATTTTTTAGCATTATACCCCAAATAAGGCACAATTTGTTCCTTGAAAATAACCCCATATTCTTCTAATTCTTTCAAAATAGGCAGATACACTTCTTCCCGAATTGGGAGTTGCACACCAGGAGTTTTTATCTTTCCGTTCAGGATTAATAAGGTCGCTATGGCAACAGGCAAGCCAACGGTTTTTGCCATTGCAGTAAATTTTTGGTCTTCGCCAAGGCAAACCATTTTGGAATCGATTTGCTGTTTTTTGCCATTCAATTCAAAACCAAATTTATGATACATCACAATCATATCTTTGTCTTTGGGTTGCAATGTCCAACTATCTTTCAAGATTTTTTCGAGAATTTGGGCTGGAGTGGCGTCTTTCAAACCCACTTTTTTATTGGGGTTGAATAAATCCAATTCCAATAATTTGTCCCACATTATATCGTCTTGATCAATTTTTAATATCAAACGCATTTTGATTTCGACAGAATCTGTTGGATGATAAGGCAAGAAAGAATTTATGAATTGACGGTAACTCATTTTTTCGGAACTTTCAATAATATAACTATCATCAGTCATTCCGAGTTGGACAAACATATTCCAAGCTTTGGAAAAACCCACTCTGCGAATGGTTCCTCTATATAAAGTCAGCACCTCATTTAAACCATAAACATCAAGATATTTTAAGGAATCTCGGTTCGAATAGGCTTCAAATTTTCCATAACCTTCCACTTCCAGAAATTCAGTTCTGCGAAATAAATTGCAATACGGAATGTATTTATACGTTCCTTCCTGAAGAAATTTTGCTGTACCGCCTTGACCTGCTAAAACTACATTACGAGGAGCCCAAGTAAATTTATAATTCCACAAATTAGTGTCCGATTCTGGAGCAACCAAGCCTCCACAAAAAGATTCAAACAATAGCATTTTTCCTCCTTTAGCCTTGATTTCATTAATTACTTTCATTGCACTCATGTGATCAATGCCAGGGTCTAGACCCATTTCATTCATAAAAATCAAATTATTCTCTTTGGCTAATACATCTAATTCTTGCATCGCATCGCTAATATAAGAAGCCGTAACTAAATTTTTTTTATAAAAAATACAATCTTTGGCTACCTCAATATGAAGATGGGCTGGCAACATCGAAATCACGATAGTTGCTTTTTGAATGGCTTCATTTCTTTGATTTTGGTCGAAAATATCCAATGAAATAGCCGTTGCATTGGGATGATTATTGGTATTGTTTCGAGCAGATTCTAATGATAAATCTCCAATAATGAGATGTAAATTCTCTTCAACGGACTTGTTTAATAAATATTGAATCAAGGACGAAGCTGATCTTCCGGCTCCAAGGATTAAAACTGTTCTCATTTTGCAAATATTTAACACAAATATATGTAATTGTTGTATTTATAACAAACGAGAGATAATATAAACCAAAAAAGAATATATAAAATGTCTTGTCTTTCAAAAGAAAGAGATATTTTTGTTGCTTAAAAATCACAAAATGGATAAAAAAATAATTACTACGGGAGCAATTTTTGGAATGTTGGCAATCATTTTAGGAGCATTTGGCGCCCACGCTTTAAAAAAAGTACTATCTATAGAACAGCTTTCCACTTTTGAAACAGGAATAAAATACCAAATGTATCACGCCTTGTTTTTGTTATTCATTGGACTATCAATTCTTTCGGAAAAAGCTAAGAAAACCATTTATTTTCTAGTAGTTATTGGAGTAATTTTCTTTTCAGGCTCCATTTATTTATTGGCTACAAATGGTCATTTCATTCCTTTTGACTTTAAAACAATTGGATTTATCACTCCTGTTGGTGGATTATTATTGATTTCGGCTTGGGGAGTTTTATTGGTCAACATTTTAAAGAAAAATTCGTAATTTTTTTGCAGTTGAAACAAAGAAATTTCTAAAATTCATTCGTATTTTAAAAAAAAGAGTCACGCCAAAACGTGGCTCTTTGCTTTTCATCACAACAATACCAACTACAACAAAATGTAACATTTGCCGTTACAACAATACTAATCAGATTCAATCAAAACCAATCACCCTTGAGTCAAAGAACTGGCTCAATAAATCAAAATCACAATGTTAAATTCATTTTTTATCCTCTGTTCGGGAGCTGACAAATCCTTGCTCGAAGGTTGCTCCGAAGGCGAACAAACCAAATATGCAGGTATTGGTGCCACTGTTTTCTTTACCGCCGTTATGGCATTTATCGCCAGTTCTTATGCGCTTTTCACGGTTTTTGACAATCCATTTATTGCTATGGGATTTGGAATCGTTTGGGGTTTGCTCATTTTCAATTTAGATCGATTCATCGTTTCTACCATTCGCAAAAGAGATAGTTTTAAGAGTGAATTTTTGCAAGCCAGTCCGAGAATTATTTTGGCGATAATTATTGCCATCGTGATTTCAAAACCATTAGAAATTAAAATTTTCGAAAAGGAAATCAATACTGTTTTATTGAAAGAAAAAAACGCAATGGCTTTGAACAATAAAAAGGAAGTTGCCAATTATTTCAAATCGGATGTGGAGAAAAACAAAGCAGAAACCGACAATTTGAAAACGGAAATCGCGAAGAAAGAAAAAGAAGTAAACACACTTTACGAAACCTATATTGCTGAAGCCGAAGGCACTAAAGGCACAATGAAACTAGGTAAAGGTCCGGTTTTTAAAGAGAAAATTGCCAAACACAATTTGGCTTCTACCGAATTGGATTCTATTAGAAAAATCAACTTGGCAAAAATTGCCATAAATGATAAAAAAGCCATCACTCTTCAAGCTGATTTAGACAAAAAAGTTTCAGAAACCCAACCCATAATTGAGGGTTTTGATGGTTTGATGGCACGAATAAATGCTTTGAACAAACTCCCGATAATTCCTTCGTTGTTTATAATGTTGTTGTTTTTGGCCATCGAAACTTCGCCAATTATCGCCAAATTGTTGTCCCCAAAAGGCGAATACGATTATAAATTAGAAGATTTAGAAACGGCCTTGAAAGCTACCCTAACACAAGACAAATACCAACGCAATTTATTGGTAAAAACAAGTGCTTCGATGCACGACAAAGTCTATGAAGACATCGCCCAGGACAAGAAATTGTATGATTTGCAACGCCAAAAAGCCACCGAATTATTGGAACTTCAGGCTCATAATTTTGTAGAAAAACAGAAGAAAACAATTTGATTTAGACAGTTTGGGTTAATAATTCTTCCTGTGGGTTAATTTATAAACAACTTATTTCTCATTCGTGGGGTTGTCCCTCGACTATTCTAAAAATATGCAATAATGATGGAAACAAAGCATCCATCGATTCCTGAGCACCTTTAGTCGAACCAGGCAAAGTCATAATCAGTGTTTTGCCTTTCATTCCGGCAACACCTCGGGATAACATCGAGAAAGGCGTCCGATCTTGACCATAATTGCGTGCGGCTTCCATAATTCCGGGAATTTCTCTGTCTAATAATGGTTTTATGGCTTCGGGCGAATTGTCTCTCGGCGAAAGCCCTGTTCCTCCAGTCAATATAATAAGGTCTAAATTTTGTGCGTATAAATCCAAGACTTTTTCTTGTATTCCTACCGTATCATCCGAAATGATCGAATAATCACTAATGCCAACATTGCAGGTTTCTAATTTTTGAATTATGGCTTTTCCAGCTTTATCAAATTTCTGTCCTGCCGAAATACTATCGGAACATACAATTACAGCCGCTTTCAAATCGGTGCGGAATTTATCGGTAAAATCAGATTTGCCTCCTTTCTTTTCTAATAATTTGATAGAATGGATTTCGATTCCTTTATCGATAGGTTTCAGCATATCATACATCGTCAATGCCACAACCGACGCTCCGTGCATTGCCTCTACCTCTACTCCTGTTTTGTAGATGGTATGTACTTCGATTTCGATCGTGATATCTAATTCATTAATACTATAATTTATAGCTGTAAATTCAACGGGAATGGGATGACAATCGGGAATCATATCACTGGTTCGCTTTACCGCAAAAAGTCCGGCGGTTTTTGCCATTTCGAAAACATCTCCTTTGGGAACTGTTTTATTGACAATAGCGTCAATAGTTTCTTTTTTACTGACTTTTACAATGGCTTGTGCTTTGGCAATGCGAAGTGTGTTTGATTTGAATGTTATATTGACCATTTGAGGTTTCTGGTTTAGGGTTTATCGTTTAAAAGTTTAAGATTTGAAGTTAATAGCCAACGATTTCAACCGTTGGTTGGTTCTTGTGATGAATTTAAGCCTGATTTTCCTTCCAGACATACGAATCATCTTCGAAAATTTCTTTTCCCCAGATAGGTGTCATCTCTTTTATATGTTCGACAATATATTCACAAGCTTCGAAGGCAACTTTACGGTGTTTAGATGAAACAAAAACAAACAGGCATATTTCACCCGCTTTTACCGCTCCAATACTATGATAAATGTGCATACAGACTAAATTGTATTTAGCAAACGCAGCTTCTCTGATTTCGTGGAAAAGTTCGTCAGCCATTTCCTGATAGGCTTCGTAGTTGATAGCGACCACTGTTTTACCATTAATTTCATCACTTCGGACTTGTCCTAAAAAAATATCGTGAGCTCCAATGTCGGTTTTTGTGCTGTGTTTGGCAATGCTATTGGCAATAAAATCGGGTGTGATTGGTCCATTAACAAATACATTGTGCTTTTTTTTCTCTTTCATATAGGTTATATTTTATTATTTTTTATCCAAGCCTCAATGCCTCCTTTTAAACTAAAAGCTTGACAATTTGGATATTTTTCTTTAATTATTTTTATCGCTTTTGCACTTCTTTGACCCGATTTGCAAAAAACTACTATTTTATTTTCTTGCGAAATGGTGGAAATTAAATTTTCAAATTCACTCAATGGAATTAATGTAAATGGAAATTCATCTACAAAAGGAAGTTCTCCTTTTTCCCGAACATCAATTATGGTGATTTTTTCTTGCTTTTTAAGAACATCAAATTCTTCTACTGAAAGGGGTTCAACATCTAAATTGGAATTGCAAAACCATTCATAATTATAGTCTAAAAATGCTTTTATATTTTTTGGAAAATCAATAGAAGAATTTGCATTTGAGATAATTTCAAAATCGTAGAAGGTATTTTCTAAGGCGTTATATGAAATTATTTTATTGGCTAATGGTTTACCAATAGCTGTGATTATTTTCAGTGCTTCGGTGGCTTGCATTGTTCCAATAATACCCGGAATTACACCCAAAACACCAACATCATTGCACGAAATGGCTGAATCCAAATCGGGAGGTTTTGGAAATAAATCACGATAATTGGTTTTAAAATTTGTCATTTTATCTGCTAGATTAAAAACGCCTAACTGACCTTCAAAACGCAAAACAGCTCCATAAATCAAAGGTTTATCAAGCAGTACACAAGCATCATTAATGAGATAGCGAGTGACAAAATTATCGGAACCATCGATGATAATATCATAGTTTTCCAGAATTTCAAGCGCATTTTTATTGGTGATTTGAATATTATAGGATTCAATTTTAATTTCTGGATTGAGTGCTTCTAATTTTTTTGCCACCGTAGTTGCTTTGGATTGGCCTATATCATCAACTGTATAGAGAATTTGACGTTGCAGATTGGATAGTTCGACAACATCAAAATCCACAATACCAATAGTTCCCACACCAGCAGCAGCAAGGTATTGCAAGACAGGACAGCCCAAACCACCTGCGCCAATAATTAGTGCTTTTGCTTTTGCAATTTTGTCCTGACCCATTTGCCCAATTTCCTTGAGTTGGATTTGTCGTTGGTATCTATGGTTAATTAATCTCATATCTTTATAATTTATCCACCTGAAAAAGGAGGAAGAAGCGCAATTGTATCTCTTTCATTAATTATTGTATTCTCTTGAATTACTTTTTTATTTACTGCAATCGAATATTTCATTTTGACCAAAGCAGGGAATTGTTCCTCCAAATTTTTTATCAATTCATTGGAATCTTTTATTTCAACCATTTTCCAAGCTGATTTTCCCGTAATTTCGGTAATTTGTCCAAAGGCTAGTAGGTTTATTTCCATATTAAATTTGGTTTAATGCGTTGTTAAAATCTTCCTTGGTGTTGATGTTTTTAAAAAAAGAGGCTGCGAAAATTTCGTTGTTTTCAATCGGAATTATTTTCAACTTGAAATACGAAACCATATCTTGTAATTTAATGGTGTTTTGCTGAATGAGTTGCAACCAAACGGCTTCACAATCTTTAGCATATAGTCCAAATAAGGGTTCTAGTTTTCCTTGATTTTCTAATAAAACAATTTGGTTTTCGCCCGCATTTTTTACTAAAAATTCGATTGCTTCTTTGGTTATAAAAGGCATATCGCAACTCAGCATAAAATTCAATTTGGCTTCCGAATGATGTAAAGCAGTATAAATGCCACCAGCAGGTCCAATATCTTTGATCAAATCGGGAATAAGTTCCAATCCAAATTTTTCGTATTCAGGATTGTTGGAAACAATAGCTAATTTGTCAAAAATGGGTTGCATTTGCTCAATGACGTATTGAATCATTGGTTTTCCTTCAAAAAGTAGCAAGCCTTTATCGGTGCCCATTCTGGAGCTTTTGCCACCAGCAAGAATATACGCGTTTGTGTTTATAATTTTAGTATCCATTATCAAGTGAAAATTAATTTTATGGACGCTAGAAGTAATACTACTGCCAATATTTTGTTTAAAAAGGCATTATTAAATTTTTTGGCACCAAAATAAGAACCTGCAATTCCACCTATTAATGCCAGCACTATCATCCATCCCATTTCGGTTTTAAATTCAAAACCTTTGGTAAAAAGTCCTGCAAAACCAGCAATTGAATTTACAAAAATGAACAAGGCCGAAACTGCAGCTGTTTTTTTCATGTCTGCCCAATGCATCAGTAAAATTATGGGGCTTAAAATAATACCACCACCTATTCCTATCATTCCTGAAAATAAACCTATGATTGCTCCTATCAAGAGGGCAAGGAAAACGTTCTGTTTCACGTCGAATGTTGCTGTCTTGAATTTAATTCCCAGTAATCTCACTACCGAAAATAGTAAAAGTACCGCCAATATTTTTTTATACAAACCCGCATCAACAGTAATCATTCCACCGATAAAAGCCGCTGGAAAAGAAGCTAACGCATAAGGCCAAAACAAATTCCATTTAAAAAAACCAGCTCGACAATATTGAATAAAAGCAATTAATGAAACAAAAATATTTAGTATTAATGCCGTAGGACGCATCGTTTCCGGGGCAAAAGAAAAGAAAGCCATTAAGGCCAAATAGCCGCTTGCTCCGCCGTGTCCCACCGAAGAGTAGAGAAATGCGACCAGCACTAGCAACACATAAAATATAATTTCTAGATACATCACTAAATAGTTTTGCAAATTTGTTCTTTAAATTCTTCGAAAGCCGCATTCAATTTTATATAACAGGCAATCAACTCCTCACCTTCTTTTGTGACCACAGAACCGCCACCACTGGAACCACCCGTGTTTTTTATTACCAAAGGAGCTTCTGAAATGGCATTCATTTTTTTGATCATTTCCCAAGCGTGTCGATAGGAGATTTGCATTTCTTTGGCAGCAGCACTTATAGAACCCGTTTCCCTGATTTTTTCCAGCAATTGTTTTTTGCCCATTCCTATTAAATGCCCTTTGCTGTTTTCAATCGAAAGATGTCCTTTGATTATTAAATTTTTCATCGTTTTTAAATTAAAGATGCTTTATAAAATCATTCCAACATTCACCAAATCTCCTTTTTGGAAAATCTCCTTCTCTTCATCAAATTCTATTAAACAATCGGCTACAGCAAAAGAATTCAGCTTATAACTTTCCTGATTATTCAAAACCGTTACACTATTTTCTCCTATTTTTCCTTTTAGAAAAAAAGTAAGTCCTGCTTTTTTATTAAAATCTTCTGCCAATGGAAATGCCATTTTCTTGAAATACTCTTTCTGTGTAAAATTGCCAATTGCTTGAGCCACATATTCATAAAAACAACTCATTACCGCCGCAGGATTTCCAGGTAAAGCAAACACCAAGGTTTGATTGTGACGCCCAAAATAAAAGGGTTTCCCAGGTTTTTGTTTGATTTTGTGAAATATTTTTTGCACCCCACAGTTTTCTAATGAAGCGGGAACCAAATCATAATCGCCCACCGAAACACCACCCGTAAGAATTAGAATATCGGAACTCAATTGATTGGAAATGGCTTTTTCAATTTCTGCTTCGACATCATCGACCACTTCTACGGAAACTGGATTTATACCTATTTGATTCAAAGCAGCAATCAGACCAATGGAGTTGGATTCGAAAATTTTTCCTTCGGAAATGGTGTCCTCCGCCTTCGCCAATTCTTTACCTGTTACAATAATACTAACAGTTGGCTTTGAAAAAACTTTGACTTTATTAATACCAATTCCAGCTAAAAAAGAAATCGCAACTGGGGACAATAACTGTCTTTCTTGCAGTGCTAATTCTCCTTTTTTAGTTTGTGAACCTTGAGGTCGAACATTCGCTCCTTTAACCAAAAAAGTATCAAGAATTTGAATCGTATTTCCGTCTCGAGTGATTTTTTCTTGCATTACCACAGTATCTGTTCCGGGCGGAATTGGAGCTCCTGTAAAAATCCGTACCGCTTGATTGGCAAGCACTTTTTCAGTAGAATAATTTCCGGTTTGTATTTCGCCAAAAACTGTTAAATTGCATTTTTTATCCCAGTTTTGATATGAAAAAGCATACCCGTCCATTGCCGATTGGTCAAATGGAGGTGTATCCATAATGGCATAAATTGGTTCAGCCAAAATACTCCCATTGGCTTCCAACAAGGGTAAAGTTTTAATTTTTAAAACACTGCAATTTTCATTAATCAGTTGTTTTGCTTCTGTTACATTTATCATTTTATTATATATTTTTCGATATGCCGAAAAAGGAATAACGGTGTTCAAAAAAAAGGTTTATCCTCCTATGTTTATCATGCTTCTGTTAGCGATTTTTGTGGCATCAATTTTTTTATAATCGCCTTCAAATTGTCCGCCCAATGCTTCCGCTTTGCTTGCTACACATTGTTTTATTATCGGAACTATATCTTCGGAATTTCTTAAGGCTGTCAAAATATCGGCTTCGCCTTTTGAAAACAAACAATTCTTCATTTTGCCATCAGCGGTGAGTCGCATTCGGTTACAATTGCCACAAAATGGAGCACTCATCGTGCTGATTACTGCAAAAGTACCTTCATGACCAAAGGGTTTGAATTTTTTGGCAGTTTCATTTAAGCCGTCTTTCATTCGGATGAAACTGTATTTTGTGGCAGCGACATCCAAAATTTCCTGATAACTAAATACTTTTTGGGTGTTCCATTGGTTTTTATCAAAAGGCATAAACTCAATAAAACGAACGTGTACCGATTGATTTTTTGTCCATTCGATAAAATCAAGAATTTCAGTATCATTAAAATCACGCATCACAACCGTATTTATTTTTACGTGAAAACCTTCATCAATAAGTTGCTGAATGTTGTTCCAGACTTTACCGAAAACATTGCGCTTGGTAATGCTAAAAAATTGGTCTTTATCGAGTGTATCCAAACTTACATTAATCGATTTTATTCCTGCTTTTTTAAAAACCTCGATAAATTCATTGGTTCGCTGACCGTTGGTAGTTAAAGTAAGTTCTATTGGATATTTAGAAAGTGCTAATAAAATTTCACTCACCTCTTTTCTGACCAAAGGTTCTCCTCCCGTAAGGCGAATTTTTTTGACTCCCAATTTCACAAATTCTCGGGCAATAGCATCAATTTCATCGACCTTCATCAAACGAGAAGAAGGCATAAAAGAGGTGTTTTCGTCCGGAATACAATATTGGCATCTGAAATTGCAAACGTCGGTAAGCGAAATCCGAAGGTAATCGTGTGTTCTACCAAAATTATCTTTCAACATAATTATTTATTTTTGGTGTTTTCTTGTCTATTTGTTATGTGCAGCAACAATTAATCGTGAACTAATTCGCATTCAAATTTAAGCTATTCTATTCAAATTCATTAGGAGAAATTATAAAATTTAGCCTATTTTTAGTTGATTTTAGCAAATTTTGTCAAAAGCGTTCTTCGATTCAACAATTTGATAATTTCATTCCACGCAATTTTAAAAAAAAACCACGAATTAAATAAATTTACATTTTTACAATAGATAATTCTAAAGTAATTTTTGCAAATTATAAAATTCGTGGAATTAACCAAAAACAAAACTATTAATTCAACTCACGCTATCATTTCACACTAAGTTTACCCAAATAATCCCATTCAGCATAAGCTCCTTTGTAATTTTTTACGTTTTTGAAACCTAAAACACTGGTCATATAGGTGTAAAGCGTTGCTCCTTTAATTCCTGTTTTACAATATAATAAATAGGTTTTTTCAGGAGATAGCTCGATTCCTGCTAATTTTTTAAATTCATCAGGAGAAATAAAAACATTAGTTCCCGTTTTGACCAAACTTTCGTAAGGAATATTGATGGCTCCTTTTATATGTCCATTACTGTAGGTACTTTTTTCATTTCTTACTCCATTGAATTCATCCGGAGTACGTGTGTCAATAATAATTACATTTGAATTACCGATTGATGATTCAACAAAAGCTACATCGGCATTGATTTCGGGAACCAAATTCACAGTAAACGTTTTTGCTTTTACCGTTGGCACTTCTGAAGTTAATTTTACTCGAGCATCTCTAAAGGCGTTCATTTCTTTATGCAAAACTTTCACATCTTTGGCTCCTAAATATTTAAAAATCCAATATACTAATGTAGCATATTTTTGAGTTCCTTCGTCATACACCACGATAGTATCGTCGTTAGAAACTCCTTTGTTACCAAGAATTTTGGCAACATTTTCTAAAGGTAGCATCGTTCCATCAATTTTTGGCTCTTTTTCATTTAGAATAGCATAAGGAATATTGATAGCACCTTCGATATGCGCAGCAGCATACAATTTGTCTTTGCTGGCATCTACAATAACCAAATTTGGTTTTTCTTTTTGCAAAGCGATAAATTCTTTGGCAGTGATAAGGTCTTGGGCAAAGGTGTTGGTTAAAAATAGAATAGTTATTAATAGGAAACTGAATAATTTAGTTGGATTCATAGCATTAATTTTTGAGGTTAAAAAAGTGTGAGTACTTTTGTGTAAAAATACTCACACCATTCATTTTTTATTATTTAATTACAATTTGCATTTGAACTTGCAAAACATCTTGGTATGGCGTGCCGTAAGGAATTGCAGCATCGGTATAATTGTATTGATAGTTGATTTGCAATCTGGTCCATTCGTTGAAGAAATAATTTATACCAGTTGTCCATCTAATGGCAGTATTACCGCTAATACTATTATCAGGATCGTAAGTTTCATATTTCAATACCGGTTCTAGTTTCCATTTTGTTTTGTATAAAGCAGTAAAATAATATCCGCTTCTATCTACTGAACCTTCTAAAGTAGCAACTTCTCCACCGCAACCGCCTCCTGTTGTATATGAACCATTATCAGTTCCTTTGATATATTCGCCTTGTAAAGTAAAATTTTTGTATTTAATTAAAGCATCAAATCCTAATCTATTTCTACTATCTGGCTTAGTAGCTGTGGCAGAAACAGGAGTAAATTTTCCTGTTTGATAGCTACCACCAAGGGTAATGTATTTACTTGGAGTGAAAGTTAGCCTAGAAATATATGTCATATATTTATCGTTTAACCGTTTAAATTCGATATCATCTCCAATTATATCTCTACCTTCACCATTTGTGATTGCAAATTGATAACCGATTACATTTTTTACTCCTTCACCCATTTTTATTTTGTCTCCTGTACCACCCAAGATGGTAATTCCCATATCTCGAATAGGTCCAGCCAACTCATTTACTGCCATAGAACGGTCAATGGTATATAATTTATGACAGCCTTGTACTTGTTCTGCACCAAAAGGACTTTTAAATTGTCCAACAGCAGCTTTGAAATAATTGCCATAACGATCATAGGATACAAAAGCGTCACAAATCCCAAATCCAGCAGCTGGTGAAAACTCCATAATAAAGTAATAAGAAAAATCATAAGGAATATTTCCCATCACTCCAAGTCTTGCTCGGTTAAAAAAGTAGCCATTTGTGTCTAAACTCGATGTTCTATCGCCATTTACACCCGTATAAGTGTGCTCGTATTGAGGTTGTATAAATCCCCATAATTTGATGCCATCTCCTTCTCCAGGACTTTCGCAACCTTGTGAATATCCCATTTGAAATGCAAATGCTATTGCAAAAAATAGTACTATTTTTATTGATTTCATAATAATGATTTTTAATTTTTAGATGTAATAAATTTCAAAAAACTAAGTTCAATGACTATTACATTTTTTTGGTTTGAGTATCTTGTTAAATGTTTTTAAAATTAAATTGGAGCAACATAGGTTCCATCGGTTTTATAATAACCGAAGTTGTTATTCCAAGCACTTAAATCCCCTTGCCAAGTAGATTTTCTGATCGCAACCGAACCATTTTTCATATTGTCCCAAATAATTCCGTTAGTACCAAAAAGCAGACCCTTGGCATTGTCAAACCCTACAACATTCAACCAACCTGCGGTGATAGAAGAAGTTTGTCCTGTATAACAATAGGTTACAAATGATGCGGCTAGAGGATTAAATTTGTTTAAACCATCAATATTCAATCCGTCTGCTACATCGATTCTATAGGAGCTAGTGATATGACCATAAGTATCCCAATCGGCTTGTGGCCATTTGTTATTTATAAAATAATTTGCCGGATTTGCTAAAAGATCGGTTTTAGACACTGTCCAAGCTGTATTTGCCAAGGCAATGGCAATTCGAGCTTTAAGTATTTCTTCTCCTGTAGTTTTCCCTGTTGTCAAAACTGGGGATTTAAAACTAGAAGGAGTTGCTGGTGCGCCAGTAGTAACCCAATTAGCATTACTCAGTTGAGCCACATTTGAAGTCCATTTAGCTTGGAAAGCAGAATGCCATCCAGCCATCCCCCATTTTAGAACGTGAGAAGTAAAACCACTCAATCGTAAAAAAGCAACTGCACGGGCAGCTGTTTGTCCTGTGTAGCACACTACTAAAATAGGTTTTCCGGCAGCATTAGGTGCGGCAGTCAAGATGTCTGCCATAGGCACATTTACCGCTCCTTTGATATGCCCATTATCATAATCTGCCTTTGAACGAATGTCCATTACATAATAATCTGGAACCGAGTAGTCAGTAACATTAACATTTATTGTATTTGCTGCTTTTACCCAAGTGGCATCGACAATATTGGCAAAATCTTTTCCAGTATCTTTCATATACTTAGTCAAAATAGCATATTCATCGACACTAGCTTCTTCATATTCCCTACAACTTGTAACTATAAATAGGGGTATAATTACCGCTATTAATAAAATTGAAATTCTTTTTCTCATGATGTTTAGAAATTAATTTAATTGTTAATAAACTATTGGTTAATTTGGTTATTGCGCAAAATAGATGTATTTTACTGACACAAATTTCCGAAATATTAAAAATTTATAACGACTAAGACCGTTGGAATAAAACAGTTTTTTATCTTAAATTTATCAGTTAAAAAGTTGATAAATATCAATTTTAAATCTGTATTTTTGTCGTCTCAAAAAGTTGAAATATGTTAATAGATTGCTTAAAAGACATCAAACATAATCATGCATTTAACTTGTTAAGTGAATCCGATGCAGCCATTTTAAATAAAAATAAAAAGACGCTATTTTATAAAAAAAACGATATTATTCTCAAACAAGGTACCGTTGCCAATAGTATCGTTTTTAGCAAAACTGGTTTTTTTAAATTGGGGATGGAAGGCAATCAAAAAAATGTCATCTTAATTCTTAAAGGAAATCAAACTTTTTTAGGATTATCGAGTTTGTTTTGTGAAGAAAAAATTTATTTATACACTGTCACCGCTACTGAAGATTGCGAAGTGGACATTTATGATAATGCATCATTCAAAGAAGTATTAAGTAGAAATGTGACTTTCTCTAACGAAATTATCAAATTCCTGAATCATAATTCATCGCGTATTTTTAAGCGTTTTATGAATATGATGGAAAAAAATTCTAGGGGAAAAGTAGCTTTTATGTTGGTTTGTATGGCGAATAGTGTTTATTTCAATAACGAATACACGATGTCACTCAGCCGTCAAGATATGGCTGATTTTTTAGGTCTTTCGATGGAAAATGTGATTTGAATTATAAAAGAACTAGAAAATGACGGTTTAATCGAAGTTAGCGGCAAATCTTTCAAACTAGTCAACCTCGAAAGTTTACACAAAGTGTGTGAATTCGGTTGATAGGGAACAGTCATTAAAGTATGCACAAAAAAATAGGAGTTATCTTTAAAATTCAAAGCTAACCCCTATATTTTTAAAATTACGCACTTTTTAAGATAGTGAGTGCCTAACAAAATCTACCGTCGTCTTTTATAGTAGTTATTGCAATACCTGCATTTTCAAACCAACCTATTTTATCAGCTTTTCGAACGTCAAAAGCAGGAACAAAAGGCTTGATGTCAAGCAAAGGTGTACCATCAATTATGTCAATTCCTTTTATGTAAAGTATATTGCCATCCCTTTTTTCGAGTTGTACAACCGAAAACCCAATTGGATTAGGCCTTCCTGGAGATCGAGTGGCAAAAACACCGTGTTCATTTGTGCCTAAAAAAGGAATGACTTTTAACTGTGATTTCTTTATCAAATGCATATGAAAAATCAATATGATGTGTGAAAACCCTTCAACATCAATTAATCCTTCTGCATATTCATCAAAAATTTCAACCGTAGCTTTGCTGTTTGGCGAAGCTACTGGTTGAATTGGTGTTCCTATTGAATCCTTAAAAGATGAATTTACAATCCCAATAGGTTGATATGAAATTAAATCCTCTTTTCTATCCACTTCAATTAATGGTTATTATTACAGATATGTTCGTGTTGGTCGTGATTATCGTGACTCTTACATCCTTGTCCAGAATCATCAATTTTACCCTGCAAAAAATCTTCAGCAACTTGCCTTACATCTCCACTACATCCACGGCAAACATCAATCCCGTGATGTTGAAGAACTTTTAATGCTCCATCACCCATGTTTCCGGCAAGCATAACACTTACTCCAAATTCTTTTAATATACTCCCAATATTACTTTTGCACCCACAACCTTGAGGCGATGGTACTATTTCAGTTTTTTCAATTTGATTGTTTGCGTCAACTGTAAAAATAGTATAAGATTCACAGTGACCAAAATGGTCGTCTACCTCATTTTCTCTGGTAGGAATGGCTAATTTTATCATAATATATTATTTAATTTTCTGTGTGACTTATTCCCACTTAAAATCACACTAATTTTTATTTACAAGAATTATTTGTGGGAGGTTCGTTTTTAATTTCTCCTTTTTTATATAAATACAATTGATGATGATAACTTCCCTCCTTCATCATCTTTTTTCCACATTCAGGGCAACTATTCTCCCTGCAAGGTTTCCCTTTTGTGTGCGTTATATGAATATTACAATGCACACAAATACAATTACCATTACAATCCTCTTCCATTGCTTTCTATATTTTTGTTCAATCTCCGTAATGTATCGGACTGGCAATACTTGCATGAATTAATATCTTTTTCGCTGATGCTCAATTTCAAGCATTTTTCACATTTGTACCAAAAATTGTCTGTATGATAATTACCTCCTTCTATAAAAATTGCTTTACCTTCAACAAAAGCTTGCGCAATGGTACGCCTTGCTTTTTCATAAATTCGAGTAAAAGTCGGTCGTGAAACATTCATTTGCACTGCAGATTGTTCTTGTGTAAGCCCTTCATAATCTGATAGCCGCAATGATTCATATTCTTCATACAACAAAATAACAGGTTCTAAATCCTTGAATGGCATTCCAAAAGGCCTAAACCCTTCCATAATAGGAGGGTTTACAATAGTTCTGTTACGTTTTGGTCTCGGCATATATTATTTTCGAGTTACTTACTTAATTA
>DMHA01000188.1 GCA_003449615.1 Flavobacterium sp. | reverse complement strand
TATTGATGAACATCCAAAAAATCAATTTGTAATGCGTTTTTGATTTTTTCATTTGAATACATTTTTTTTGAATAAGATGCAATAGCGGTTTCTTTATCTAACAATCTTTTTGTCCGAAAAAAAGTCGAAAAAAACCAATCAATTCGCCACAAAACACCCATTACAAAAGGGTTAATGTAAATAGAAGGCTTTTTGATTTTTAAAGCATCCGCCATTGAATTAAACAATTCTTGAAAGCTAATTGTATTGGTAACCAGAATAAATCGTTCGTTTTTTATTTCGCTTTTCATCAGTTGTACCATACTTTTGACCACATCGGTAACAGCAACAAATCCGGTAGTTCCTTTGGTATAAAATGGAAATCCATTAGCTATTTTCTTGAAAATAACTCCACTTCCTTCTTCCCAAATTCTGGGGCCAAGAATAACGCCAGGATTAACTACGATACAATCTAAACCTTCTTGTTGCCCACGCCAAATTTCCATTTCGGCGCCAAATTTAGAAATAGCATAATCACTATGCGATTTTTCGGGATTCCATTCCGTTTCTTCGGTAATGATTTTTTCATTTTCCTTCAAGTCGCCAAGCGCAGCAATGGAGCTTATAAAACAAAGTTTTTTCACATTTTTAGCAAGGCAAAAATTAACCACATTTGCCGTCCCTTCAATATTGGTTTTTCGAATAGTATCTTCATCTTTAGGGTCGAATGAGATAAAAGCCGCGCAATGGTAAACGTATTCCACGTTTTCGAAAGTGGTTTCCAAAGAAGGAACATCAAGAATATCGGCTGGTAGCCAATTTATTTTTTCGAATAAACTTTCTTTTTTGTAGTAAGAGAATATGTTTTTGGTCTTTTGGATAGTTTCCAATTTTCGATAAATGGCACGAACATTCTCCTCATTTTCAACCAAATGAAGTAGCAAATGTGCACCTACCAAACCTGTTCCTCCTGTGACTAAAACCATTTTGCGAATTTACGAATTACGAGTTACGAATTATGAAATTTATTTTAAAAATTGAAATTGCCATTGAAATTGTCATTGATTTTTGAAATTGCCATTGCCATTGAAATTCTTATCTTTGCCAAAATTGATTTTTAAGATGAAAAATTTTATTGAAGAAGTGACTTGGCGAGGAATGTTACACGATGTGATGCCTGGCACCGAAGAACATTTGATGGAGCAAATGCGTGTAGCTTACGTAGGAATTGACCCCACTGCCGATTCCTTGCATATAGGCCATTTGGTAGGCGTGATGTTGTTGAAGCATTTTCAAATATCAGGACACAAACCACTAGCATTAGTAGGTGGTGCGACAGGAATGATTGGTGATCCGTCAGGAAAATCGAATGAAAGAAATTTGCTAGACGAAGCCACTTTGCGACACAATCAAGAAGCTATAAAAGGTCAGCTTTCCAGCTTTTTAGACTTTACTTCCGATGCACCAAACGCAGCAGAGTTGGTGAATAATTACGACTGGATGAAGACTTTTTCTTTTCTGGATTTCATTCGTGATGTGGGAAAACACATTACGGTAAATTATATGATGGCAAAGGATTCCGTTAAGAAACGCTTGTCTGCCGAAGCTGCCGAAGGAATGTCGTTCACAGAATTTACCTATCAATTAGTTCAAGGATATGACTTTTTGCATTTGTACAGAGAAAAAAGGTGTACGCTTCAAATGGGCGGAAGCGACCAATGGGGAAACATTACCACAGGAACTGAATTAGTAAGAAGAATTGCCAGCGGAAAAGCGTATGCACTCACTTGTCCGCTGATTACCAAAGCCGATGGCACCAAGTTCGGAAAATCCGAAGGTGGCAATATTTGGTTGGATGCAGCCAGGACTTCGCCTTATAAATTTTACCAATATTGGCTAAACACTTCCGATGTGGATGCCGAAAAATACATCAAAATTTTTACTTTTTTATCAAAAGAAGAAATAGAAGTTTTAACCGAAAAACACAGAGAGACACCGCATTTGCGTTTGTTGCAAAAACGTTTGGCCGAGGAAATTACCGTTATGGTTCATTCAAAAGAGGATTTGGAAAATGCCGTTAAAGCATCGAATATCTTGTTTGGCAATTCCACTTCCGATGATTTGAAACAATTGGATGAAGCGACTTTTTTGGATGTTTTTGAGGGTGTTCCGCAAGCCGAAATATCGAGAAACGAAATAGAATCTGAAATTAATATTGTGGATGTTTTAAATACTAAAACAGGATTTCTCAAGTCGAATGGCGAGGCAAGACGCGCTTTGACAGCCAATTCTATTTCGGTAAATAGAGAAAAAGTAACCGAAGATTTCTCTCTTTCAAGTAAAGATTTAATCAACAACCAATTTGTGCTGTTGCAAAGCGGGAAGAAAAATTATTTTGTTATTCGGGTGAAATAATTTTATAACTTTACTAAAATAATAAAAGCTATGGGAACTCAATTTTTGACCGACAAAAAAGGAAACAAAACAGGCGTTTTGTTATCGATGAAACAGTACAACAAATTAATCGAAAAACTGGAAGATTTAGAAGATGTCCGTCTTTATGATGAAGCCAAAAGAGAGGATGATGGCTATCGTATATCTTTTGATGATTATATCAAAACAAGAGAAAGTAAAAAGGCAAATGTATAGCATTGATTTTTCCAAAAAAGCACAAAAGAAACTCGATAAATTGTCGGATGCAATTGCCAATCCAATTTTGTCAGCTATTGGAAGTCTTTCTGAAAATCCGAGACCTCAAGGTTATAGAAAGTTGAAAGGCAGAAAAGGATATAGAATTCGTGTTGGCGATTACAGAGTGATTTACGAAATTTTGGATGACATTCTGCTCATAGATGTCATAGATTTAGGTCACAGAAAAGAGATTTATGAATAGGTTTTTAAATAAAAATCAAGTTATAACTTAGAATATCCAAATAGTCCAAACGTCCCAATATCTAGAAAGAGTCTGCCCGTCGGTAGGTAGGTTGTTGGGTTTTTTTGTTTTTTACACAAATTCCAAAAACCTAATAATCAAATAAATTTCTATTATATATATTTGTTTTTTAGAACAAAATTTTAAATAGTTTTTTTTGCACAAAAAATAGTTCAATAATTTAGAATCGAAACCCTCTTAATTCGAATTTTGCTTTGAAAACAAAACAAATAAAGTCTTATTTCACCTTATTTTTTCTTTTACTACTTTCTGTTTTTTCACCTTGTTTTGGACAGTCCCAAGTTGTTTTTAGTAAAATAAATCAAACCAATGGATTGTCTAACGACAGAGTAAGCTGCATCGTAAAAGAGAAAAATGGTTTTGTTTGGATTGGTACCGAAAACGGTTTAAATCGATTTGATGGCAATAAAATTAAAATTTACAACAAGCAAAACAGCAACTTAAGTTCCAATGATATTGCCGATTTGTTGATAGATCGTAAAGGAAGAATTTGGATTGGTACGTTTGGAGGAGGTTTGAACTTATACAATCACACGAACGATAAATTTGTAGCTTACAAAAACATTTTAAATAATAATACTTCAATTCCTTCCAATGAATTGAACACTCTTTTTGAGGATTCAAAAGGCACAATTTGGTTGGGTACAAAAAATGGATTATCGGCCTTTAATGAAAAAACGCAAACTTTTAAAACG
>DMHA01000001.1:3863-6886 GCA_003449615.1 Flavobacterium sp. | reverse complement strand
AAGAATCGCTTGCAACTCCTTGAGTCGCTTTGTCAAAATTTTGCTGTGCTATAAACATTTCATTTGCCGCCTCTTCTTCTTTTGGCGCAGCAACAAATTTTTGATATACTAAATAACCAACGGTTAATAGTGCAATTGCAACCACAACTCCTATAATAATTTTTTGATTTCTGGCTACAAAATCCTCAGTTTTTGATGCTGTTGCATCCAAAGTTGAGAAAACTTCAGCTGTTTTACTGTTTTTTTCTAAAACCGAAATATCTTGAGTAACATCTTTAACTTCTTTTTCTTTCGCTGGTTTATATCCTCTTTTATTATAAGTAGCCATTTAAAAATTTATTTTAGTGAGTGGCAAAAATATAATATTTATTCAAATCTAAAACCTCTTTTATGGATATTTTTCAATAATTTGCACCCTCTTAAATAAAAATAACCTGAATTGGGAATTTATCTATAAAAAACAAGCTTCAATATAATGTATTTAAAAAAAATTTCATTATTCAATTACAAGAATTTTTCTGAAGCAGATTTTGAATTTGTACCCAAAATAAATTGTTTTGTGGGCAAAAACGGAATTGGCAAAACCAATGTCTTGGATGCAATCTACCATTTGTCTTATGGCAAAAGCTATTTCAACCCTTTGGCGGTTCAAAATATCAAACACGGGGAAGAATTTTTTGTTATCGACGGTGAATTTGAAATCAACGACAGAAACGAGCAAATCGTATGTAGCCTCAAAAAAGGACAGAAAAAAATATTGAAACGTAACGGAAAAATCTATGATAAATTTTCGGAACACCTTGGCTTTATTCCCTTGGTAATTATCTCTCCAGCAGATACAGATTTGATTATAGAAGGTAGCGAAACCCGCCGAAAATTTATGGACAGCGTTATTTCGCAATTGGATTCTCATTATTTAAAACAACTCATTCAATACCAAAAGGTGATGAGTCAGCGCAATGCTTTGTTGAAATATTTTGCCTTGAATTTTGTTTTCGACAACGATACCCTATCCATTTATAATGAACAACTCGACACTTTTGGGAAATACATTTTCGAAAAGCGAAAAGAATTTATCGAACAGTTTATCCCTATTTTCAACAAACATCATCAAGCTATAACCGATTCACAAGAGACTGTGCAATTGGTTTATGAAAGCCATTTATTCGAGAATGATTTATTGACACTTTTAGAAGAAAACATCAACAAAGACAGGGCTTTATATTACACCAGCGTTGGAATTCACAAAGACGATTTGTCATTTGAAATCGACCATTATCCCATCAAGAAATTTGGTTCACAAGGCCAACAAAAATCTTTTTTAATCGCCTTGAAATTGGCACAATTTGAATTTCTAAAAACACAAAGCGGTTTGAAACCCATTCTATTATTTGATGATATTTTTGACAAATTAGACGAAAGTCGAGTAGCCAAAATTGTAGAAATGGTCAACAGTGACACTTTTGGACAACTCTTTATTTCAGACACACATTCTGAAAGAACCGAAAATATCGTTAAATCTACTCACCAATCGTATAAAATATTCAACTTATAAACAGTGAATATTTTAACTTTAACTTTTAAAATTAAAAATATAATTTACTTATTTTAGCCCTTTAATGTAAAAAATCAATTAGTATGAAACTTTGTTCCAAATTCTTAATTTTATTAATCTCCATTTCGATATTATCGTGCAAAGGACAAACCTCCAAAAACGTAAAAGACATTGATCCGAAGGCTTTTTCTGAAAAAATAACAGCAACACCCAATGCTCAGATTATCGATGTTAGAACACCGCAAGAATTTGCTGGAGGTCATCTTGAAAATGCCATTAATATAGATTTTCTAAATAATAATTTCGAAGCAAATGCTCAAAAATTGGACAAAACAAAACCAGTTTTTGTTTATTGTAAAACCAATAACAGAAGCCCACGTGCGGCAGCAATGTTAGAGGAGTTAGGATTTACGACCATCTATAATATGCAAGGAGGCTTATTGAAATGGGATGCTGAAGGGTTTTCTAAACCCACCGACAAAATCATCGGTGTTTGCAGTCAGGAATATGCCGAATTATTAAACACCGATAAAAAAGTATTAGTCGACTTTTACGCTGAATGGTGTGCACCTTGCAAAAAAATGACACCGTATCTATTGAAAATGCAAAAAGATATGGCAGACCAAGTTGTAATCATCCGATTGAATGCCGATGAGAATCCTACATTAATCAAAGAAATGAAAATTCTAGAGCTTCCTACGCTTATTTTGTATGAGAATAAGGTGATAAAATGGCAAAATTCAGGTTACATCAGTGAAGAAGATTTGAAAAAACAACTTCAATAATCAATATAATATGCTATCAAAAGACAGTATTCAATTTCTCGATGATTTGAAAGCCAATAACAATCGGGATTGGTTTTTGGACAATAAAAAACGATACGAAATTTTCAAAAAAGATTACTATCAGTTAGTTGCCGATTTTCTAAATGCAATGAAACCACTTGATCCATCATTAGAAATGCTTGAAGTCAAAAACTGTACCTTCAGAATCAATCGTGACATTAGATTTTCAAAAGATAAATCACCCTATAAAGATCATATTGGGGTTTGGTTATCGAGTGGTGCAAAAGGCAAAAATCGCTCGGGATATTATGTTCACATTGCCAGAAGTGGTAGTTTCATCGCTGGCGGATTTTACTGTCCTGAAGCTGAAGATTTGAAAAAAGTCCGAAAAGAAATCGCTTATTTTCATGAAGATTTGGATGAAATTCTTAGAGAAAAAAACTTCAAAAAAGAATTTGGAGATTTTGATAGAAATGAAGAAAATGTGTTAAAAAATCCACCGAGAGGTTACGAAAAAGACCATCCCGCCATTGAATTATTGAAATTAAAAAGCTTTGAAACTTCCCAGAAATTCAATATTGAAGAAGTGACAAAAGAAGATTTTGTTTCCAAAATGACCAAAAAATTAATTGTGTTGAAACCCTTGAACGATTTTATCAATCGTGCACTAACTTCCGAAGAAT
>DMHA01000001.1:0-3823 GCA_003449615.1 Flavobacterium sp. | reverse complement strand
CTTCCGAAGAATAATAGTATAAATCAATACAAGAAAGATGCTTTCTTATGAAAATACAAACTAATTTTTCTTTAAAAAACTACAATACTTTTGGCATAGAAGCCAAAGCGAAACAATTTGTTGCCGTTCATAATACCACTGAATTACAATCCATTTTAGAAAAAAATAGATTAGAAAAAAAATTTATTTTAGGTGGCGGTAGCAATATGCTTTTGACACAAGATATTGACGCTTTGGTAATTCACGTCGATTTGAAAGGCAAAAGAATCATCAGAGAAGACGATGATTTTGTTTGGGTCGAAAGTCAAGTTGGCGAAAACTGGCACGAATTTGTGCTTTGGACTATTGACCAAAATTTTGGTGGTTTGGAAAATATGTCGCTCATTCCAGGAAATGTGGGTACCACTCCGGTGCAAAACATTGGAGCTTATGGTACTGAAATCAAAGACACTTTCTATTCTTGTGAAGCAATGACGATTGAAAATCAAAAAATTAGAACTTTTACAAAAGCAGAATGTCATTTTGGTTATCGGGAAAGTATTTTCAAAAATGAGGCAAAAGACCAATATATTATAACTTCAGTGATTTTTAAACTGACCAAGCGCAATCACAAAATCAATATTTCTTACGGTGATATTAGTGGAGAATTGGCGAAAAACAACATCACGATTCCAACATTAAAAGATGTGAGCAATGCCGTGATTGCCATTCGTCAAAGCAAATTGCCCGACCCAAAAGAATTGGGAAATAGCGGTAGTTTCTTTAAAAACCCAATCCTTTTGAAAAAAGATTTCGAGAAAATTCACCTACAATTTCCTGAAATGAAATACTATGAAATTTCAGAATCTGAAGTAAAAGTCCCTGCAGGTTGGCTCATTGAGCAAGCTGGTTTCAAGGGAAAACGCTTTGGCGATGCTGGAATTCACAAGAACCAAGCCTTAGTTTTAGTAAATTATGGCAACGCAACAGGAAAAGAAATTTTGGATGTTTCTAAAAATATTCAAGAAACTATTTTCAGGATTTTTGGTATTCATATAGATGCGGAAGTGAACGTTATTTAGCTACAAAATTTTAGTCCCGAAAGATTATGTATAGATTTCATATTTGAAAAATCTAAAACTAATTCCCTTTTAGCGATGGTTAATTGACAATTGCTAATTATCTTTGCAACTGCTATAAAAATCGAAATTAAAAAGAATCCAAGCCTATATGTTACCCTTAACTTTATACTTTTTTATTGTCATTGTTGCTATCCAACTTTTTTATTATCTGTTAGTTTTTGGTAAATTTGCTTTCGCCAAAGCGCAAAAATCCGAATCAAATAGAATCCCAATTTCCGTTATTGTTTGTGCTAAAAATGAAGCCAAAAATGTAGCAAAATATATCCCTTTACTAGCTCAACAAGATTATCCCGATTTTGAAATCATTTTGATTGACGATGCTTCTAGTGATGATACTTTGGATATTTTTGAAGCTTTTGAGAAACAATATTCAAATATTAGATTGGTAAAAGTAGAAAACAACGAAGCCTTTTGGGGCAACAAAAAATATGCATTGACATTAGGAATCAAAGCGGCTAGAAAAGATTATTTACTATTTATAGACGCTGATTGTTATCCCGCTTCAAAAGATTGGATTTCGAAAATGAGTTCCCAATTTACCACAAATAAAACCATCGTTTTGGGTTACGGAGGTTATGAAAAAATACCCCATTCTTTCTTGAATAAAATTATTCGTTTTGAAACACTTTTAACCGCGGTACAATACTTTTCTTGGGCAAAAATAGGAATGCCTTACAAGGGAATTGGTCGCAATTTGGGCTACAAAAAAGACGAATTTTTCAATGTAAATGGCTTTATCAGTCACATTCAGATTCGATCTGGAGACGATGATTTATTTATCAATCAAGTAGCAAATAAAAAGAATACAACTATTTGTTTTTCTCCTGAAAGTTTCACTCTTTCTGAACCAAAAAAAACATTCAAAAGTTGGTTTACCCAAAAAAGAAGACAGGTTTCCACTACCCTATTTTATAAACCTTTTGACAAAATCCAACTCGGTTTATTTTATGTTTCGCAGTTGTTGTTTTTCATTTTAGCTGTCATTTTATTGGCTAACCAATACTTATGGATTGTAGTTTTGAGTTTGATTGGCTTTAGATATTTCTTTACTTGGATAGTCCTTGGGTTTTCGGCTGGAAAATTAAAAGAAAAAGATGTGATGTATTGGTTTCCTTTTATTGAAATAGTTCTTATCTTCACACAATTGAATATCTTCATCACCAATCTTTTCTCAAAACCAGTACATTGGAAATAAATCTACAGATAGAAAAAGCAAAAAAAGGCGATCAAGTAGCCTTCACTTTTCTATTGGATTATTATTGGAATGAGGTTTATGGTTTTATGCTCAAACGTACTGAAAATGAAACCAATGCCGAAGACATTACCATTGAAACTTTCTCCAAAGCTTTCGATAAAATTGCCAGCTACAATCCAGAATTTCAGTTCAATACTTGGCTTATTGCCATTGCCAAAAACGTCCATATCGATTTATTACGAAAAAAAAAATATTCACTTTTTATCGAAATCACTGACGACGAAGACCATCAAGCCTACAATATTGCCGATACAACACCCACCGCAGAAGACGAATTAATCACCGAGCAAAATCTTTCGCAGTTGTTGCAATTCATCAAAGAACTCAAACCCCATTATCAGGAAGTGATTCAGTTGCGTTATTTTCAGGAAATGAGTTATCAGGAAATTGCCAACAAAATAAACGAACCCTTGAGCAATGTTAAAATAAAAATACTTCGTGCCAAAAAATTATTAGCAGAAATCATTCAGGATAAGCGATAATTTGAGTGTGAATTACCGCTGTTTCAAACTTACTGAAGTGATTTAATTGTTTGTAAAATTACACCATTATTCAAAAATTATTTCAATCCTATTTCGGTTCCCTCTCCTTCGGATTCCCCATTGCTTTCGGGAGGGATGAGGATTAATGCGGCAATTTATCCTTTATCAATCCGTATAAAAAAGTGCCAAAAAGTGCTCCAAAAAGTACTAAAATCATGGGTAAAAATCCAGCTCCAAGCAATATAAATATCGGTCCGGGACAAGAACCTACCAATGCCCATCCCAAACCAAAAAAGATTCCCCCAATCCAAAACCGAGTAGAACCAGGTTCTTTGGCGATAATTTCTATGGGTAAACCTCTGAAATCTTTGATGTTTTTTCTTTTAATAATTTGGATTCCAATGACTCCCGTAACAATGGCAACCATAATGATACCGTACATGTGAAAGGACTGAAACATAAACATTTCATAAATTCGATACCACGAAACCGCTTCGGATTTGGTTAAAACAATCCCGAAAATAAATCCAACAACAATGTATTTTAATGCGTTCATAACTAAAAAATTAAAGGTAAAATGAAATGTGCCATAATCAATCCTCCAATAAAAAATCCAATGACGGCTTTCAACGAAGGGATTTGCAAACTGCTCAAACCATAAATTGCGTGACCAGAAGTACATCCGCTGGCGTAACGTGTTCCAAAACCAATCAAAATACCGCCAATAATCAATATCAAAATCATCTTTGGAGATTGGAAAATATCGTTTGCAAATAAAGTGTCGGGTAATAATTTTCCGTTGGGTGCATCAATGCCCATTTGTGTTAATTGTGCAATAGTTTTGGGATTGATTTCCAAATTAGACCCATCGCTCATCAAATGAACCGCAACAAAACCGCCCAACATTGCGCCTAAAACCACCAATAAATTCCAACGTTGTGCTTTCCAATCAAAATCGAAAAAAC
>DMHA01000306.1:1814-7503 GCA_003449615.1 Flavobacterium sp. | reverse complement strand
TGGGACAAAGAATCTGGAATTAGTACTCCTAACTATCCAACCACTAAAGTAGTTTGGGACGATTTGAAAGCACTTACTTTAGAGCAACTTTCTACTTCACCTAAATTATACGTTGTTGATGCTTTTTGTGGAACAAACGTTGATACAAGACTTAAAGTACGTTTCGTAATGGAAGTAGCTTGGCAAGCTCACTTTGTTACTAATATGTTTATTAGACCTTCAATATATGAATTGGAAAACTTTGGCGAGCCAGATTTTATTTTAATGAATGCTTCTAAAGCAACTAATCCTAACTGGAAAGCTCAAGGTTTAAATTCTGAAAACTTCGTGTTATTTAACCTTACCGAAAAAAATATAATTATTGGAGGTACTTGGTATGGTGGAGAAATGAAAAAAGGATTGTTCGCTATGATGAACTATTACTTACCATTAAAAGGGATGGCATCCATGCATTGTTCTGCAAACGTTGGTCCAGAGGGCGATGTAGCAGTATTCTTTGGTCTTTCTGGAACAGGAAAAACTACTTTATCTGCCGATCCAAAAAGATATTTAATTGGAGATGACGAACACGGATGGGATGATAATGGAGTATTCAACTACGAAGGTGGATGTTATGCAAAAGTAATTGACCTTAGCGAAAACAACGAACCAGATATTTGGAGAGCCATCAAAAGAGACGCATTATTAGAAAATGTTATTGTTGATGAATACGGAGAAATCGATTATTACGACCATTCAATCACCGAAAATTCTCGAGTTTCTTACCCAATTCACCATATTAGCAAAATTGTTTTGCCATCAAAAGCAGGACACGCCAGCAAAATTATCTATCTTTCTGCTGATGCATTTGGAGTTTTACCTCCAGTTTCTATCTTGACTGATGATCAAGCAGCATACCACTTCCTTTGTGGATATACCTCTAAATTAGCGGGAACCGAAAGAGGAATTACAGCACCTGAACCCTCATTTTCTCCAGCTTTTGGTGAAGCTTTCTTAACATTACATCCAACACAGTATTCTAAAACATTGATTGGGAAAATGAAAGAACACAATGCCAAAGCTTACCTTGTAAATACTGGATGGAACGGTACAGGAAAAAGAATTTCTTTGAAAAACACCAGAGCCATTATTGATGCTATCATTAACGGTGATATCAACAAAGCGGAAACTAAAACTATTCCTTTCTTGAATTTAACTTTCCCAATTGCATTACCAAATGTAAGTGAAGGAATCCTAGATCCAAGAGATACTTACGCTGACAAAGCGGAATGGGATGCTAAAGCAAAAGATTTAGCTACACGTTACATCAAATATTTTGAGCAATATACAGGTAACGAAGAAGGAAAACGTTTAGTTGCTGCTGGACCTTCTTTATAAACTACTACTATCGAAGCATCTATTGCTTTTAAGTATTAATTCTATAACCATCTGTTTGAATCGTTTTTATAGAGACAATTCTACAGATGGTTTTTAACAATTTGTTTGTATTAAGTTAAATAAAAAATTGTTTTGTAAACATATTTTCTAGTATATTTGCAATCGAATAAAAGGATTATCCAATAAAAAATTATGTTATCAATTCAATTGCATCACCATCATTCTCATTATTGCTCTCAAGCGATGTGTTAATGGTATGGATGTAAAATCATATTTAAAAACCCGTTTGAGTACATCAAACGGGTTTTTTATTTAAAATCGGAGTACTCAAACAAAACTATAAACAATAAACAACAAACATACAAATGAGTACCTTAAAAATTGCAATTCAAAAATCAGGTCGTTTAAACGAAGAAAGCATCCAAATTCTAAAAGACTGCGGAATTTCTATCGATAATGGAAACGACCAACTTAAAGCTTCTGCGTCTAATTTTCCTTTAGAAGTTTTGTACCTAAGAAATTCAGACATTCCTCAATATTTAATAGATGGAGTGGTGGATATTGCCATTGTTGGCGATAATCTTTTGGTCGAAAAAGGAAAAAATATTAAAGTAATCCAGAAATTAGGCTTTTCAAAATGCAAAGTTTCTGTAGCGGTACCAAAAACTTTCCAGTACAATTCAATCAAAGATTTAGAAGGAATGCGCATAGCAACATCCTATCCAAATACTGTTATTGAATATTTTGGTTCTTTTGGAATGACAGTCGATATTCACCAAATCTCTGGTTCTGTAGAAATTGCCCCTAACATAGGCCTAGCTGATGCGATTGTGGACATTGTTTCCAGCGGAAGTACTTTATTCAAAAACAACTTGAAAGAAGTAGAAGTGATTTTCAAGAGCGAAGCCGTTTTAGCTGTTTCTCCAAAAGTGACTCCTGAAGTGCAATCCATTATTGATACCCTTCAATTCCGAATTGAATCTGTTTTGAGAGCCAGAAAATCAAAATACATCTTGATGAACATTCCGAATGACAAAATTGAAGCCATAGGCAAAATTTTACCTGTTTTGAAAAGTCTTACTGTAATGCCATTGGCAGAAGAAGGTTGGAGCAGCGTTCATTCCGTGATTGACAAAGACAGTTTTTGGGATGTTATCGACCAATTAAAAGAAGCCGGAGCTGAAGGTATTCTGGTTTGTCCAATAGAGAAAATGGTACTGTAAAAAGTTATGAGTTTAAAAGTTAAAAGTTATACGTCTTACCGAATAACTTTTAACACCTAACCCATAATACTTAACTTTAAACTTAAAAAATGAACAAAATATTCAATCCAAAACCCGAGACTTGGTCTGCCATCCTGAAAAGACCAACTCAAACTATCGATGATATTGAAGTTACTGTTAAAGAAATTTTTGCGGCAATTCAAAAGAAAGGGGATGAGGCTGTTGCCAAATATACTTCGCTGTTCGACGGTGCTACATTTGAAAATATTGAAGTTTCCTCAACAGAAATTGAGCAAGCCATTTCAGCTATTCCTAATGAATTGAAAACCGCTATTCAACTGGCAAAATCGAATATCGAAAAATTTCATTCGGCTCAAAAAACCGATAAAGTTATTGTAGAAACTATTGAAGGTGTTCATTGTTGGCAAGAAAAAAGACCCATTCAAAAGATAGGTTTGTACATTCCAGGAGGAACAGCTCCTTTGTTTTCGACAGTTTTGATGCTTGCAGTTCCTGCTAATATTGCGGGTTGCAAAGAAATTGTGTTGTGTTCTCCACCAGACAAAAACGGAAAGATAAATCCTGCCATTTTATACGCTGCCAATTTATGTGGTGTCACCAAAATTTTGAAAGTAGGCGGAATTCAAGCCATTGCAGCAATGACTTTCGGCACGAAATCCATCCCAAAAGTCTATAAAATTTTTGGTCCTGGAAACCAGTTTGTAACTGTGGCGAAACAATTGGCAACTCAATTTGGTGTCGCAATCGATATGCCAGCCGGCCCTTCAGAATTGCTCATTGTAGCCGATGATACTGCTGTTCCAGCTTTCGTAGCTTCTGATTTGTTGTCTCAGGCGGAACACGGAATCGATAGCCAGGTCATTCTGGTTTCAACTTCAACAACATTGATTGATGAAGTTGAGGTAGCAATTCAATCCCAATTGGAAGTTTTGCCAAGAAAAGCCATTGCCGAAAAAGCCATTGCCAATTCCAAATTAATTTATGTCGAAAATGATACAATTGCTTTGGAATTAATCGACGAATATGGCCCGGAACACTTTATTATTTGTACCAAAGACGAGGAGTTCTATATTAATAACATTGGTAACGCTGGATCGGTTTTTATTGGAAATTATACACCCGAAAGTGCGGGTGATTATGCTTCGGGAACCAATCATACCTTGCCAACCAACGGTTATGCCAAGAATTACAGTGGTGTGAATTTGGATAGTTTTATGAAGTCAATGACTTTTCAAAAAATTTCGGAAAAAGGAATCCAAAATATAGGTAAAGCCATAGAAATTATGGCAGAAGCCGAAGGATTGCAAGCACACAAAAATGCCGTTACTTTGAGATTAGCGAATATTAAAGACCTAACAGGTTTTTAAAACCTGTTAGGTCTGTTTATACAATTTTATTTAAAATTTAATACAATGAATTTCAACATAAATAATTTAGTTCGAGAAAACGTCAAGTCGATGAAGCCTTATTCTTCGGCACGTGATGAATTTGAGGATTTCTACACAGCCGATATGATTTTCTTGGACGCCAATGAAAATCCGTTTCAGAATGGTGTGAACCGCTATCCAGACCCGCAACAAAGTAATGTAAAAAAGACTTTGTCAACGCTAAAAAATATCAATGCAAATCAAATTTTACTCGGAAACGGAAGTGATGAAGTACTCGATTTGATTTTCAGGGCTTTTTGTGAACCAAAAATGGACAATGTAATTACTTTGCCACCAACTTACGGAATGTACGGAGTTTTGGCCAATATCAATGCAGTAGAAAACAGGGAAGTATTGCTTTCAAACGATTTTCAACCGCAAGTAGAGAAGATTTTAGAAACAGTTGACGAAAACACAAAAATTATCTTTTTATGTTCGCCTAATAATCCAACGGCCAACTCATTTTCGACTGAAAGTGTTGTGAAATTATTAGAGAATTTCAAAGGTTTGATAGTGATTGACGAAGCTTATATCGACTTTTCGGACAAGGAAAGTTGGCTGGCAAAAATAGACGAATATCCCAATTTGGTTATCACGCAAACGCTTTCAAAAGCGTATGGTTTGGCAGGAATTCGATTGGGCATTTGTTATGCTTCAGCAGCGATAATTTCGGTTTTAAACAAAATAAAACCGCCTTACAACGTGAACGAACTGACGCAAGTAAGAGCTTTGGAAAGATTGAGCAATCCTGAAAAAATAAAATTCGAAATAACTTCTATTATTGCACAAAGAGAACAATTACTTAAAGTATTAGTTGATGTAAAATTTGTTAATAAAATCTATCCAACAGAAGCTAATTTTATTTTAATAAAAGTAGATGATGCCAATAAAAGATACGACGAATTGATTGCCAAAGGAATTGTAATTCGCAACAGAACTACCCAACCTTTATGTGAAAATACTTTGCGTTTGACGATTGGAACGGAGCAAGAAAATAAAAAATTAATTGAATCACTAACCCTGTTAGGGTTTAAAACCCTAACAGGGTTAAATAGTAAAATAAAATGAAAAAAATACTTTTTATAGATCGCGACGGAACAATGGTTTTAGAACCCAATGACTATCAATTAGACAGTTTCGAAAAATTGGAATTCTATCCAAAAGCCTTTCAATATTTAGGAAAAATTGCTAGCGAATTGGATTTCGAATTGGTGATGGTAACCAATCAAGATGGTCTAGGAACGGACTCACATCCGGAAGCCAACTTTTGGCCTGTGCATCATTTAGTAATGAAAGCTTTTGAAAATGAAGGCGTTGTTTTTAGCGAAGTTTTGATTGACAAAACATTTCCACACGAAAATGCTCCAACTCGCAAACCAAGTACTGCTATGTTGACGAAATATATCAATAATTCGGATTATGATTTAGAAAATTCATTCGTTATCGGAGATAGAATAACCGATGTGGAATTGGCTAAAAACTTGGGTTCAAAAGCTATTTTTATTAGCACGGACGAAGAGTTAGGAAGTCATGAAATTTCGTCTAAAAGACACGAATTGGATGCTGTTATAGCTTTGCAAACCAAAGAATGGAAAACGATTTATGAGTTTTTGAAATTAGAGGAACGTTCGGTTTCCATCC
>DMHA01000306.1:0-1758 GCA_003449615.1 Flavobacterium sp. | reverse complement strand
TAACCAGAAAAACCAATGAAACCGATATTTACATTAACCTAAACCTTGATGGAACTGGAAAAAGCAAAATCGAAACTGGTCTTGCTTTTTTCGACCACATGCTAGATCAAATCGCAAGACACGGACAAATGGACTTGGAAGTTATTGTAAAAGGAGATTTGGAAGTCGATGAACATCACACGATTGAAGATACGGCCATTGCCTTGGGAGAAGTTTTTGCCAAAGCATTAGGAAACAAATTAGGAATAGAAAGATACGGTTTTTGTTTGCCAATGGACGACTGCTTGTCTCAAGTAGCCATTGATTTTGGAGGCAGAAACTGGTTGGTTTGGGAAACCGAATTCAAACGCGAAATGGTGGGTAAAATGCCGACGGAAATGTTCTACCATTTCTTTAAATCCTTTTCGGATGGAGCCAAAGCCAACATCAACATCAAAGCCGAAGGAACCAACGAACACCACAAAATAGAAGCAATTTTCAAGGCTTTTGCCAAAGCGATAAAAGTTGCCGTAAAACGCGATACGGAAAAAATGATTTTGCCGAGCACGAAAGGAATGCTTTGAAGTTAGAAGTTAGAAGTGGGAAGAGCGAAGAGGGAAGTGGGAAGTTCTCTCGAAAATTTGAAACAGGAAAATTAAAATCGTACGCTTTTATTCCGTACATTTGCTTTATTAAATAAAAAGTTATGCAAACTAAAGTAGTAAAAACAGACAAGGTTAGATTTGACACAAGATTATCAAAAGAGCAAAAAGATTTTTTTGAACGTGCCGTTATTATTGGAGGATATAGAAATTTGACTGATTTTATAGTTTTATCCGCCCAAGAAAAAGCAAAAGAAATTATAATGGATAACGAAAAATTTTTAGCATCAGAGGAAGACGCAATTATTTTTTTTGATGCCATAATGAACCCTCCAAAGCCAAATCAAAACTTGATTGAGGGATTTGAAATTTACAAAAAAATGGTTTCGCAATGATTTATGATGCACTGATTTTGTCGGCACATCACAACCGAAATGCTTTTTTTTGTGGCAATTCAATGTTGGATAACTATTTGAAAAAGCAAGTAAATCAAGATATAAAAAGAAAATTAGCTACTTGTTTTGTTTTAACAGCCAAAAGTAACCCTGGTGAAATTTTGGGTTTTTACACACTTTCAAACAATAGCATTCCATTGGAAAGTATCCCTGAAAGTATTAGAAAGAAACTGCCACAATCGTATCTTAAAATACCTACAACATTGTTGGGTAGATTAGCCGTTGATGCAAAACAGCACGGAAAAGGAGTTGGAAACTTGTTATTGATTGATGCCTTAAAACGAAGTTATGAAATTTCAAAAATACTAGGTTCTTTTGCAGTTGTAGTAAATCCAATTGATGTGGAAGCCGAAAATTTTTATCAAAAATATGGGTTTGCAAAACTACCCGACAGCGGAAAAATGTTTTTGACAATGAAAACAATTGAAGGGGTGTTTGGGGAATTAATAAAATGAAAAATGAATAAAAACACAACACAATCCATTTCAACTCCTATAGAAAGCCCATCCTTTGGAGGGGTGAGGAGGTTGGTGGGCTTGTCATCATAAACTACGGAGCAGGAAAATGATTTTGCCAAGCACAAAAGGAATGCTTTAGTTGTTAGAATTAAATATTATATTAATGAAATCAATTTCAGATTATACTTTAGTTACCTGGACTTCTATTATATTTCTAATTTTTAGTTCACTTTTCTTATCAATATTGTTAAATGAAACTTATTT
>DMHA01000304.1 GCA_003449615.1 Flavobacterium sp. | reverse complement strand
TTTATCTTCATATTTTTCAATTAATTCAGAAGACCAAGGCAGATTTGTATTTCCACTTAATTCTGACCAATCCCATTTGTTAATATGTTTTTGAAAGAACTCAATTGACCAAGGCAAATTTTCGTTTCGACTTAATTTTCTCCAGTTCAATCTTTCATCATAATTTTCAATTAATTCTTCTGTCCATTGAACATTTTTATTACTACTCATTCCAGACGCTGAACAACCATAGTCTTCATTCGTCTGTAAAAAATAGTCATCAATAAAACAATCAAAGGTCAATTTGTCTTCAAATCTATCAATTATTTTTTTTGTCCATTTGATACCCTGATTATTACTTAAAGTATACCAATTCCATTTGTCTTCATATCTTTCTAATAATTCCAAACTCCAAGACAAGTTTTCGTTACTGCTTATATCTTGCCATTTCCATCCATAAGTACCTATATTTTTTTCAATTAATTCAATATTCCATTTTAAAATTGCATTAGTGCATAAACCAGCTAAATCGCGTTCTTTTAAAGACATTTCGAACAAATAACGTAAATGTTTATTGGCGCTAATTTCTTTCTTAAATTTGTCAGAATCATTATTCTCAAAGTGTTTTTCTAATAAATCAATAATTAAAGGATTTTTTTTGTTGCGAAGCAAAGTTTCCCAATCCCAATTATTTTCGTACTTTTTAATGATTTGTAAGCTCCACGGAAAATTTTCATTGATACAAATTTTATTCCAATTCCATAAAGTAGAATAATTATCAAGAATTTCCTCATTTATAAGCATACTTTTGTTTTCGCTTAAGTATTCCCAGTCCAAGTCAAACCAGAAAACATTTAATATCTCTTCACTCCAAATAATATTTTCATTTTTACTAACTAATTTCCAATCTAATTCTTTGAATTTGTCTAATTCAGTTGCATTATGTTCATTTAACAAATGCGTTATGTTATTTTCCCTGCTTACATAAGTCCAATTTAAAAATTTTTCAAATGTTAAAATTTCTAGAGTTAATGGATAAAATTGTGAAATCAAACTAATAAAAAACTTTGGATTCCGCTCAAAAATTTCAACAACTAATTTTTTGTTGTTCTCGGCTATCAATTTGTTTGTAATTCCAATGCTAGAATTTACCTTGGCTAGGAGGTTTTTTTGTGATAGAGCGACTAACTTATTTTCGTTTTCCATAATTACGGTTGAATTTCTAAAGTTAAATTATTCAATTCTTCTTTTAGTTGTTCTTTGGTTGCTGTAAAATAGTTGTCCCAATTGGTAATGTTATTTATGACTTCAAAAGTTTCATTGTTTTTCAATTCAATAATTTCTTGTTCAATACGTTTTAAGTTGGCTTTCAATTGCTCTAAAATTGTTTTAAGTTTCTCTTTTTCAGAAATAGTATCTGCATTAGATTGAAATAATTTGCCAGATTCCAAATCTTTCAAAATTTGATTTACGGTGTCAATATCGTGTTCGTCATACGCTTTTTTTAGATTAATAAAGATTCGTTCGGCTTCTTCTTTTTGCTCGTCATTTACTTTATCCGGATGACAAAAAGTAGTCGCTTTTCTGAATTTTTTCTTTAAATCTAGTTTTTCTTCATTCGTAAGTTCAAATTGTTTTTTCTGTTTTTCAATTTCAAATTGTTCTTGGTAATTATTGAAATCTTCTTCCGATTCTTTTTCTCTATGTTGGTTTTTAAACTTGATTTTTCGCAGTTTGAGTATTTCTAAAATTATTTCTCCTAATTCTAGCGTATGTCTGTGTTGAAAATCGGACAGCACTTTCTCTAATTCAGTTTTTTCATTATCAAAAGCATTTATTTGGCTTTCTAGTATTTTTATTTCCAATTTAATTCCTGCGATTTCGGGATCATTCCATATAGAAAGTTGCTGATAATTGGAGATGAAAAGTTGAATTGCAGTTATTGCTTTTCCATATTGCTTGCCTTTAATAAATGATACAATCGAATTAATGTCTTCGTTGAATTTATAAATAAAAAGTTTCTTTGCGATTAATTCTAAATCATCAACATCTTCCAGAATAATAAGGGTTTTTAAAATTTCTAAACGCTTAATTATTTTGTCTAACGGAAAATCAAAATCTTCAATCGTCTGATTAGGAAATTGTCTTTCTACAATGCAATGAAACTCTTTAATGAATTGTTCTGCTAATGCAGTATTATTTGAATTAATAACGATGTTCTCGTGGTTACTTTCTGCTTTATAACTCCAATTATAGGAACCAGTAATTACGGTTGTGTGGTCAATTACACAAAATTTATTGTGCATAAGATTGGTGTCTCCATCTCCAATTTTATAAACTTTTCCGCTAAATTGCTCTAAAAGTTCAAAATCTATTTGTGAATTTTCATTGATTTTGTCGTTTGAAATTATGATATAAACTTTGCAACCATTTTTTACTTTGAGCAGTAATTTGTCAAAAATTAATTTATTTGTAAACCAAGCAACTGCAATATAAACGGATTGTTCAGCGGTTTCTATTTCGTTTAGTATTCTATTTGCAATATTGCTAAAAATGGCTTCGATGTGCATTGTTTATGTTTTAACCAAAAGTAGTGAAAATCTAATTTTGATTTTGAAATTTTATAAAATATTTCTTAGCATTCATTGTTGGGATTATTCAAACCAAAAAACCCGCCCCGATATATCGGGACGGGTCTTCCTATAAATGAACCTTTAGTAAACT
>DMHA01000038.1 GCA_003449615.1 Flavobacterium sp. | reverse complement strand
TTTTTATCATATTTTCGATAAAATGCTGTCAATAAATTTGCACAATAATCATAAAAACAAAAACCAAAATGAAAAAAATTTTATTAGTTGCAGGTATTGCATTGCTAAGTTTAACAGCAAATGCTCAAGAAGCAAGCAAAGGTTTACAAGGGGCATGGTTTGCTACTTCTCAAATCGGGTATCAACAAACTAAAAGTGGTGATGATAAAGACACAAACTTGACAGTTTTACCAATAGTTGGTACATTTGTTACACCCTCTGTTGCAGTTGGAGCAGGTGTTGGTTATATCAATATTAAATCTGAAAATGGTTCAGCTACAGCAGCAAATACTGGTCTAATAGTTGTTGAACCTTTGGTTAGAAAATATTGGAATGTTGCAGGAAGTTTGTATTTCTTCGGTCAATTAGCAGCTCCAATTATTACTGGTAAAGAGAAAGAAAGCGATCTGAAAGTGAGTCAATTTGGTTTAGCTATGTCTGGTGGATTTGACTTCTTTGTATCAAAAAGTTTTTCTGTTGAATTTTCTTATGATTTAGCAAACTTTACTTCCACTACATTAAATCCTAAAACTGGTGATAAAACAACAATAACTAATTTTTCAGCTGCCCATGTTGGCAATGTTGATCCGATTTATGTAAGTGAATTAGGCGGTAGTTTACCCAACTTAACAACACCATTATCTTTCGGTTTCAAATTCATATTCTAAATTTCAACTTTGATTATATTTTAATAATCAAAACAAAAGCCATTATCATTCGATGATGGCTTTTTTATTATAAATTTTTGTGAAACAAAATTGACTGGCTTCTCAAACTTTATAAATTTGCCAAATGGAAAATCAAGAATCAAAAGATCCACTTCACGGAATTACGCTTCAAAGAATAGTAGAACAGCTAGTCGATTATTATGGATTTGACACTTTGGGCGAATTGATAAAAATTAAATGTTTTACCGATAATCCAAGTATCAAATCGAGTTTGACATTTCTAAGAAAAACTGATTGGGCCAGAAAGAAAGTTGAAGAATTATACCTGAAAACGATACCGAAATTTAAAGTTTAGTTCAAACTATACGAAATCATTATACCACCACGATAAGGCAACCATTCTCCACTTTTATTTCGACCAATAGCAGTATCCTCTTCGTACCTTTCGCCAGTTTCAATGTAATAACTATGATAAAAACCCTGATGACTGCCTCCTCCTAAGAAAAAATCCAGCATAAATCGGTCGTTTAATTTTTTCTCATAACCTATAGTTGCACCTATAAAATAGCCAACACCAATTTGATGAACGCCAATATCTGTATAATTCCATTTAGTAACATCGTAACTATCAAAACCAACGTGAGCTCCTGCATAGAAACCATTATATTTTTCTCTAAAATGGTAACGGTATTCAGCAGTGAATGAATAAAATTCGTAAGGTTTTCCGTCTATAGAACTCCAAAAAGAAGCCAAAACATCAAACTAGAAAGTAGATTTTTTTCCTAAACTGGTTTCTATTCCAATATTAGTAACCAATCCTAAAGCGGTTACGACATTCCCTTTTATATAGGTTTGCGATTGTGAGCAAAGTGAGATTTTTAGAAAAGAAAAAATGAAGAACTTTTTCATAAGATTTTTTTTAGTCAGTTATTTTTTTGATTTTAATTTATTCAGCGAGAATATAAAAAATTCCTCAAATACTCATAATTAACTTTGGTTCAAAATTGAGTAAATTACCGTATCCAAAAACCGCCCTTCAAAACACTCATTTTCTTTTAAATGGGCTTCTTTAACAAACCCGTTTTTTAATAGAACCCTTTCGGAAGCAAAATTATCAGGGTCAATAATAGCTTCAATCGAATGTAAATTCATTACTTTAAAACCATAGTTAACAACTTCCATAATAGCTTCTGAAATAATGCCTTTTCCTTGATAATCAGGAAGTAACATATAACCTATTTCAGCCCTGTAATGTTCAGGCTTTATGCGATAATGACCAATAATTCCTATGAGTTTTGAGCTGTTTTTTAAAGTAATTGCCCAATTTATCCCTTCATTATTTTCGATTTTTTCATCAATCATTGCAATATGAGCCAGAGCGTCTTCAAGAGTTTTCACCAAAGGTCTAGGTATATATTTCATAATTTCTTGATTAGACCGAAGTGCAAAAATTTCGTTTACATCTTCTTTCACAACTCTTCTCAAATACAAACGCCCAGTCTCTAGGTTGGGAAAAGGCAAAAAATTAATTTCTAACATATTTTAAAAAACTTCAAGATTATAATTTGATTCGAAAGTTTCCCTTTTTCTCAAAAGCCGAATTCCTTCTTTTTTTGAAAAATCATCATAGCCCGTTAAAGTATCCGAATAGCCAAACCAAGGTTCAACACACAAAAAAGGGCCATTTTGAACTGTCCAAATTCCTAAATTAGGAAACTCGTTAAAATTAACTTTTACTATTGGATTTGCTTTTTCCAGAATCGTTATCGAATTAGATTTTAAGGTTTTAAAAACCAAAGCATCATTTTCAAACAATTGATATTTTAAGCCAAGTTGTCTATTATTTAGAGGAAGTTCAACCGAATTATTAGAAATTAAACCTCCTTCAAGAAGATAATAGTTTAGAATTTCATCTTGTTGAAATTCAAGCCTATAATTTTCAAAATTTCCAGGCAAAGCCAATGCGGGATGAGCTCCAATGGAAAACGGCATCGTTATTTCATTTTTGTTTTCAACCTTAAAATCAATATTTAATTTATTGCCTTTCAGTGAATAACAAATTTGTAATTCAAAATCGAAAGGATACATTTTTTTTGTTTCTTTTGTCGAAATCAGAGAAAATCTAGCACTTTCTGGTGTTTTTTGAATCAGTTCAAATTCCATTTCTCTAGCAAAACCGTGTCTGTTCAACTGATACTGTTTTCCATTAATGAGATAAATATTGTTCTTTAAAGTCCCAACTATTGGAAACAAAATAGGAGAATGTTTTCCCCAAAATGTTGGGTTTCCCTCCCAAATGTATTCTTTATTTTGGTTACTTTTTAAAGAAATTAATTCGGCTCCCAAATGTTTTATTTGAGCCTTTAGAATAGAATTTGAAATTGTTGTAGTCAAAATTCAAGCTATTTAGATTATGATTTTTTTTTTGAATTGTAAATATATTTTAATAAATTAAAAATTTGACATTAAAAATGAACAAATTCAGAAACAAATTAATTTTTGATAAAATATTTTGTGTTCAATCTCACTGCTATATTTATTTTTCATTAATTTGCAATAATAATAAATTTATAAAATGAAACGCCCAAGACAATAGTTCTAAATACAAAGGGATATGATTATAGGCGTTCCATCTTCCATTAAAAAACAAATATTATAAACAGATGAAAAATAAATCTTTGAAAGCCCTACTTCAAATGGCATTTCTGCTAGTGATTTCTAACATTTGGTCACAAGAAAACACAACAAAGCAAGTTTCAAAATACAATTATCAAGAAACTTTCGCACCTTTTTTTTACACTAAAAACGCAACTAATACGCGTTCTGCAAGTGGTCAACCAGGTTTTGAATATTGGCAAAACCGAGCCGATTATCTATTGACCGCAAAATTAGATGAGGCAAACAATGAAATTTCAGGTTCAACTGTCATAACATACACCAATAATAGTCCAGACAAAATGTCTTTTTTATGGATGTATTTGGACCAAAATTTATTCAAAGAAGATTCACGAGGAAATGCTGTTGTGCCAATATCAGGAAGTAGAAATGGTGCTCAAGGACAAATTTTTGATGGCGGTTTTAAAATAAAATCAGTGAAAATTATTGTTTCAAACAAAGGAGTTTCTATTGAAAAAGAAGCAAAATATTTGATCACCGATACCAGAATGCAAGTTTTTTTGCCTCAAGAATTAAATTCAAAAGGTGGAATAATTAAAATTAAAGTCGATTTTTCTTTTATTTCTCCAATCGAAGGTTCAGATCGAATGGGAATATTAGGGACAAAAAACGGTAAAATTTTTACTGTTGCTCAATGGTATCCTAGGATGTGTGTTTATGACGATATTCAAGGATGGAATACCAATCCATATCAAGGTGCATCAGAATTTTATTTGGAATACGGCAATTTTGATGTCAATATTACAGTACCTTCCAATCATTTTGTAGTTTGCTCTGGCGAATTGACCAATACAAAGGAAGTCTATTCAATAGAACAACAAAAACTTTGGGAACAAGCCTCCAAAAGCGATCAAACGGTTATCATTCGTTCTGCCGAAGAAGTGAATAATGCCTCAAAATCCATTTCTAATTCATACAAAACTTGGCGTTTTAGGATAAAAAATGCTCGTGATGTATCATGGGCATCTTCGCCAGCATTTATTTTAGATGCTGCCAGAATTAATTTGCCAAGTGGTAAAAAAGCAATGGCAATTTCTGCCTATCCCTTTGAAAGCGATGGAAATCAAGCTTGGGGACGCTCTACTGAATATACCAAAACTTCAATTGAAAATTATTCTAAAAGATGGTTTGAATATCCTTATCCAGCGGCAACAAATGTTGCAGGAATAGCGGGTGGAATGGAGTATCCTGGCATTGTTTTTTGTGGTTATAGAGCTAAAAATGGAGATTTATGGGGCGTTACAGATCACGAGTTTGGACATATTTGGTTTCCAATGATTGTAGGATCCAATGAGCGTTTGTATGGCTGGATGGATGAAGGATTCAACACTTTTATCAATTCATTAAGTTCTGTCGATTTCAACAAAGGCGAGTATAAAGAACCCATTGCCGACTTGCACAATAATTCAGAAAACTATACCCACCCAAAACTTGAGGCAATTATTAGTTCGCCCGATAATATGAAAGAAAGGAATATTGGCACATTATGCTACTCCAAACCTGCGGCTGGTTTAACTATTTTGCGTGAACAAATTATTGGAAACGAACGTTTTGATTTTGCTTTTCGCACTTATGTAGAACGGTGGGCATACAAACACCCTGCTCCTGATGACTTTTTTAGAACAATGGAAAATGTGGCTGGCGAAGATTTAGGTTGGTTTTGGCGTGGATGGTTTTTAAACAATTGGCGTTTAGATCAAGGCATAAATTCAGTAAAATATGTGAATGATAATCCAAAATTAGGGATTTATATTACCATCGAAAATTTTGAAAAAATGGTAATGCCGGTAGTTATAGACATAAAAACAAAAAGCGGTAAAGTGAGTCGGGTAAAGTTACCTGTGGAAATATGGCAAAAAAATGTAAATTGGACATTTAAGCACAATTCTAACGAGGAAATTGAGATCGTTACCATTGACCCAGATCACGTTTTTCCAGACTACAATGAAAGCAATAACACTTGGAAATCAGCGAATTAAAACAAAAAAAGGTTCGATGAGTTTATAAAAAATTTTATCTAACAAACAAACTTTTACATCTTTAAAAACTAAAACCCGACAAGTTTCAATGAACCTGCCGGGTTTGTTTTTTAAGCCACAAACAAACCTTTATAATTATTCCAATTTATGTAAATCATAAACAAATTTCCTAAAAATAAAGCAGCGGAAATTGGAATTCCTTCTGGCATTAAAAATACATTTATGAGTAAGATATTTAAAGAAATTGGTACTAAAATAATCGATGAAATTTTCATGAATTTTCCAGTTATAAATGACAATCCACAAATAAGTTCTACCGATTTTGCTAACGGAAGTAAATAATTTGAAGCCATAAATCCAGTCATTACAGTTTTCATGTCGCCTGAAAGTTCAGGCTGTTCGCCAAATTTAAAAAAATAAGCAAGTGAACCAAAGAGAAGTAAAAAACTAATTAAAATTCGGACAATTAGAGTTGCAATTTTCATACTTTATTGTTTTTGTGGTTAATAGCGGGATAAATGTAATTAAAAAATAAATTAATATTTGTCGTAATTTTGAAATTTTAAAAACATATTCTAAACTTTTGAGAACTTCAACTATAAAACTTATAGATAATCCAATCCAATTCAAGCAACAAATATTGACTTGGGCACAACAATTTCGAGAAGTGGTTTATTTAGATAGTAATGATTATCCGCAACAGTATTCAAGTTACGATTGTATCATTGCTGTGGATGCTTTTACGTCAATAAAAACAGATTATCACAACGCTTTTGAAGATTTAAAACAATACCAACAAATTTCTAAAGACTGGCTTTTTGGGTATTTATCGTATGATTTGAAAAATGATATTGAATTTTTAATTTCCAATAATTTTGATGGATTAAATTTTCCTGATTTATTCTTTTTTCAACCTAAGAAATTATTTTTGTTAAAAGGGAATCAACTCGAAATTC